>NZ_JBFBJY010000050.1:0-60313 GCF_040702125.1 Kitasatospora sp. NPDC085895
GCCGGACAGTCGGTGACCGCGGGCGCCAACTTCTCCTACAGCGGCAGCAACGCGGCCCCCACCTCGTTCGCGCTGAACGGCGTCGCCTGCACCGGTGCGCACGCCGCCCCCACGGTCGCGCTCACCAGCCCCTCGGCGGGCGCGAACTACGCCGCCGGCGCGGCGATCCCGCTGGCCGCCAGCGCCGCCGCGGCGGACGGCGCGTCCATCAGCAAGGTCGAGTTCTACGACAACACCACGCTGATCGGCACGGCCACCACCGCGCCGTACACCTTCAGCTGGACGGGTGCCGCCTCCGGCAGCCACTCCGTCTACGCCAAGGCGTACGACAGCCTCGGTGCGACCAGCGAGTCGACCCCGGCCGGCATCACCGTCGCCGCCGGCCCGTCGATCACCGCGGTGCCCACCACCCTGTCGGTGACCCAGGGCAAGACCGGCACCTTCGCCCTGAAGCTGTCCTCGCAGCCCAGCGGGAACGTCACCGTCACCACCACCCGCACCTCGGGCAACACCGGGCTCTCCATCAGCGCCGGTGCCGCGCTCACCTTCACCCCGTCGAACTGGTCCACCGCGCAGACCGTCACCCTGGCGGCCGACGCCGGCTCCACCGGCTCGGCGAGCTTCACCTCCACCGCCACCGGCTACACCAGCTCGGTGGTCACGGTGACCGAGCTCGCCGCCGGGACGGGCGTCTACGACGACCGCTTCCTGCAGCTCTACAACAAGATCAAGGCGCCGGCGAACGGCTACTTCTCGCCCGAGGGCATCCCCTACCACTCGGTGGAGACCCTGCTGGTCGAGGCGCCGGACCAGGGCCACGAGACCACCTCCGAGGCCTACAGCTACCTGCTGTGGCTGGAGGCGCAGTACGGCCGGGTGACGAAGGACTGGTCGAAGTTCAACGCGGCGTGGACGCTCATGGAGACGTACATGATCCCCACGCACGCCGACCAGTCGACGAACGGCTTCTACAACGCGAGCAAGCCGGCGACCTACGCCCCCGAGCACCCGCTGCCCAGCGACTACCCGTCGCAGATGGACGGCTCGGTGACCCCGGGCAACGACCCGATCGCCGCGGAGCTGAAGTCCGCCTACGGCACCGACGACATCTACGGCATGCACTGGCTGCAGGACGTGGACAACGTGTACGGCTACGGCAACTCGCCCGGCACGTGCGAGGCCGGCCCGACCGACACCGGACCGTCCTACATCAACACCTACCAGCGCGGCCCGCAGGAGTCGGTCTGGGAGACGATCCCGCAGCCCACCTGCGACAAGTTCGCCTACGGCGGCAAGAACGGCTACCTGGACCTGTTCGTCAAGGACGCGTCCTACGCCAAGCAGTGGAAGTTCACCGACGCGCCGGACGCCGACGCCCGCGCCATCCAGGCCGCCTACTGGGCGGACACCTGGGCCAAGGCCCAGGGCAACGGCTCGCAGGTCGCGACCGCCGTGGCCAAGGCCGGCAAGATGGGCGACTACCTGCGCTACTCGTTCTTCGACAAGTACTTCAAGAAGATCGGGAACTGCGTCGGCCCGACCGTCTGCGCGGCCGGCTCCGGCAAGAGCAGCGAGCACTACCTGCTGTCCTGGTACTACGCCTGGGGCGGCGCCAACGACAGCAGCGCCGGCTGGGCCTGGCGCATCGGCGACAGCGCCGCGCACGGCGGCTACCAGAACCCGATGGCCGCCTACGCCCTGGTGAACAACACCGCCATGGCGCCCAAGTCGGCCACCGGCAGGACCGACTGGACGACCAGCCTGGGCCGCCAGGTGGAGTTCCTGCAGTGGCTGCAGTCCAGCGAGGGCGCCATCGCGGGCGGTGCCACCAACAGCTGGGACGGCGCCTACGCCGCCCCGCCGGCCGGCACCCCGACCTTCTACGGGATGTACTACGACGAGGCGCCGGTCTACCACGACCCGCCGTCCAACCAGTGGTTCGGCTTCCAGGCCTGGGGCGTGGAGCGGCTCGCCGAGTACTACTACGCGAGCGGCGACACCAAGGCCAAGGCCGTGCTCGACAAGTGGGTCACCTGGGCGCTGGCGAACACCACGTTCAACAGCGACGGCAGCTTCAAGATCCCGTCCACGCTGGCCTGGAGCGGCAAGCCGGACACCTGGAACGCGAGCGCGCCGGGCAGCAACGCCTCGCTGCACGTGACCGTCGTCGACCGGACCAGTGACGTCGGCGTCGCGGGCTCGTACGCCAAGCTGCTCTCCTACTACGCGGCGAAGTCCGGCAACGCCGCGGCGAAGACCGCCGCGCAGAAGCTGCTGGACGGCATGTGGGCCAACGACCAGGACGCGCTGGGCATCTCCGTCCCGGAGACCCGCACGGACTACAGCCGGTTCAAGGACTCGGTCTCCGTCCCGTCCGGCTGGACGGGCACCATGCCCAACGGCGACCCGATCGACTCGACGTCCACCTTCCTCTCCATCCGCTCCTTCTACAAGAACGACCCGGCCTTCGCCAAGGTCCAGTCCTACCTGGACGGCGGCGCCGCGCCGACCTTCACGTACCACCGCTTCTGGGCGCAGGCGGACATCGCGACCGCCCTCGCGACCTACGGGGAGCTCTTCAACTCCTGACGGCAACACGGGGTTGCACCCGTCGCGACCTGACGGACGAACAGGACAGGTGCCCGGCCCGGCTGACAGCGGGCCGGGCACCGCTGTTGTGCGCATTTCGTGTCCGTGGTCTTGCGGATCACCACGCGCGTTCAATAGCGTCCGGTCCACCTCACGTGCCACCGCCACCAGCGGGGCACACTTCGAGACTCCGGAGGGTCAACCCCTATGAGTGTTCCTCGGATACGCCGGACCAGGACGGCGGCGCTGGGCCTCGCCCTCGCCACGGCGGGAGCCATCGCGCTGCCGTCGGGAACCGCCGCCGCGGCCGGCGCCGCGGACGCGCCCGGCCCACTGCTCAGCTACGTGGTGAACACCAAGGCCAACCACGGCCAGGTGAAGAAGGCCGAGCGGGAGATCGCCGCCCTGGGCGGCACCGTGGTCGTCTCCTACGAGCAGATCGGCGTGGTCGTCGCCCGCTCCACCGACAAGGACTTCGCGACCAAGCTGCGTTCCTCGAAGACCGTCGACTCGGTCGGTGCCAGCCGCACCGCCGGGATCGTCCAGAGCAACGACGTCGAGGTGGCCGAACCGGCCGCCGTCCCCACCGCCGCGCCCGCCGACGGCTCCGAGCCGCTCTGGGCCAACCAGTGGGACATGCGGAAGATCGGGGTCGACAAGGCCCACGAGAAGACCCTCGGCAGCCGCCGGGTGGTCGTCGGCGTCCTGGACTCCGGCATCGACGCCACGCACGAGGACCTCGCGCCCAACGTCGACGCCTCGCTCTCCGCCTCCTGCATCAACGGAGGCAAGGCCGACACCTCCTGGCAGTCCTGGCAGCCCACCTCCAGCGACCACGGCACCCACGTGGCCGGCACCATCGCCGCCGCCAAGAACGGCAAGGGCATCGAGGGCATCGCGCCGAACGTCCGCCTCGCCGCGGTCAAGGTCGTCGACGACGGCGGGTTCATCTACCCCGAGTACGCCATCTGCGGCTTCGTGTGGGCCGGTGAGCACCACTTCCAGGTGACCAACAACAGCTACTACATCGACCCGTGGCTGTTCAACTGCAAGACCGACCCCGACCAGGCCGCGATCGTCACCGCCGTCAAGCGGGCCGTCGCCTTCTCGCAGCGCAACGGCGTGCTCAGCGTCGCCGCCGCCGGCAACGAGAACATCGACCTCGCCCACAAGACCACCGACACCACCAGCCCCGACGACACCACCCCCGCCCCCCGGCCGATCGACGACAACTGCGTCTCGCTGCCGACCGAACTGCCCGGCATCGTGGTGACCACCTCCGTCGGTGACAAGGGCGACAAGTCCTTCTACTCCAGCTACGGCCTCGGCAAGGCCACCGTCGCGGCCCCCGGCGGCGACTCCCGCTACCAGCTGCCGGACACCCCCGACAAGAACGGCCGGGTCCTCTCCACCGTCCGCGGCAACAAGTACGCCTACATGCAGGGCACCTCGATGGCCTCCCCGCACGCCGCGGGCGTGGCCGCGCTGCTCGCCTCCACCCACCCGTGGGCCGGCCCGGACGAGCTCCGCGCCATGCTGCAGCACCAGGCCGACGACCACTCCTGCCCGGCGACCTTCGACCCCAGCGGCGACGGCGCCTGGAAGGCGGTCTGCGAGACCTCCGGCCACGGCAACGGCTTCTACGGCGCGGGCATCGTCAACGCCGACAAGGCCGCCGACTGGTGGCGCCTGTGACGTCGGCGACGCCCTGGGCTTCGGCCGGCTGAACGACGGACGAACTCCCCTGCCCCGCCCGAGTATCCGTACTCAGGCGGGGCAGGGCCGTTTCCGGCGACCCTCGGTACGGGGGCCGGAGGAGCGGGGGAGTGGTCGGGATGGACGGGACGGACGGGACGGACGGACGGCGCAGGACCGGCGCGGTGCTGGTGCTCGCGGGCAGCCTGGTGGTCGCGGTACCGGGGCTGGTGCTGCTGGCGATCGGCGTCTGCTTCGGCGTGGGCGGGACGGCCGCGGCCGGAGCGGGAGACTGGCTGCGGGCCGGCCTCCTCGTGCTCGGCGGCCCGCTGGCCGGCCTGGCGGCGGCGGCGCTGCTGCTCTCGACCCCGCGGGTCCGCCGGTTGGATTCCCTGGAGCGGGCCGCACTGGTGGCGTTCTGCCTCTTCTGCGGCACCCTCGCCGAGGGACTCCTGCTCGCCGCCGGCGCCGAGCCGGTACCGCCCTTGTATTGAGGGAGTTCCCTCAGGGGCGCGGGGAACTGCGCAGATGTGGGGTACCACCCAGGGGCGCGGGGAACTACGCAATTCGGATGCGGAGACCGTACAAATCGGGGTTGGCCAGAACTGTCGTGACGACCACCCGGATTGCGCAGTTCCCCCCCCAGCCTTCGGCCGGAGGTGCCCCCAGGCGCCCCTGGGATGCTGCCACCTGAGGTCGCGCCGCCTATCGGTCCGCCCTCGTCAGCCGATGTGGCGGGTCCAGTCGGATTCGACCTGGGCGAGGCCGTGGCGGTTGGGGACCTGCTTGAGCCAGGCGGGGCGGGCGGCCATGGTGGCCGCGGCGCGGCGCTCCTCGGCGGCCCGCAGCTCCTCGGGCGAGGCGAACTCGGTCGGCAGCCAGGCGGCGGACCCCGCGGCCCGTTCGGCGAGGTGCGCCACGTACGCGTCGCGGACGGCCTGCGGCGAGTCGAAGCCGGTTTCGTCGGCCAGCCAGGGCTCCGGCACCAGTTCGACGACCTCGCGCAGCAGCTCCTCGGTGACCAGTGGTGCGAACTCCTCGTCGGCCGCGGCCACCGCCGGCCGGAACGCGCCGAGGGCGTGTGCGTTCATCGGGTACGGCTTGAGCACAGAGGCGGCCGCGCCGGACCACCGGTGATGGAAGATCAGCCCGGCGCCGTTGTCGATCAGCCAGAGCCGCCGGTGCCAGACCATCAGGTTGGGGTTGTGGACGGTGCGGTCGACGTTGCCGGTGAGGGCGTCCAGCCAGACGATCCGGCCGGCCTCCAGCGGGTCGACGGGCAGGGCGCCGGGGGTGAAGTCACGGGCGCCGGGCAGCAGGTCCATGCCGAGGTTGAGTCCGGCGCTGGATCGCAGGATGTCCTGGATCTCGGTGTCCGGTTCGTGGGCGGCGACGGCGGGGTCGAAGTCGACCAGGACGAGCGGCGGCACCCGCAGCCCCAGCCGGCGGGCCAGCTCGCCCACGATCACCTCGGCGACGAGGGCCTTGGCACCCTGGGCCGCGCCGGTGAACTTGACCACGTAGGTGCCCAGGTCGTCCGTCTCGACCACGCCGGGCACCGACCCGCCGGCACGCAGCGGATCGAGGTAGCGGAGGGCGGTCACCTGATCGAGCACACCGGCAAGCCTAACCCGCGCCCCGGGGTGAGTCGCGGGTGCGGCGGGGCCGGTGTGGTTGGCTTGGGCGCGTTCGGCCGGCGCCCCCGAGCGGCGGCGGCGAAGTCCAGTGAAGGAGAGCCCCCATGGGCAAGGTCCAGGCCATCACCGAGCGGGTCTACCAGGCGTCCCCGCAGCGGGTGTACGAGGCGCTCGCCGACTACGCCACCGTCCGGCCGCGGCTGCTGCCCGAGCAGTACAGCGAGTACGAGGTCCGTGCGGGCGGTACGGGCGCCGGCACCCAGGTGCATTGGCGGCTGCAGGCCACCGAGAAGCGGGTCCGGGACTGCCTGTTCTCGGTGACGGAGCCGCGGCCGCAGACCCTGGTGGAGACGGACGCCAACTCCAGCATGGTGATCACCTGGACGGTCACCCCGGCGGGGGAGGGCACCAAGGTCGTGGTCGACGCCTCCTGGCAGGGTGCGACCGGCATCGGCGGCTTCTTCGAGCGCACCTTCGCGCCCAAGGGCCTCAACCGGATCCACGGTGCGGTCCTCGACCGGCTCTCCACCGAGGTCGAGTAGCCGTCGGGCGGCCGTCGAGCAACCGGTCGCCGGCTGGTCGATCGGCCGTACGGCCCTGCGCACACCCGTGCGGACGACCCGCGCCGTACGGGTGGTACCCCGTCCCCGGGACGGGTGATCCCGGGCCCGCCGGAGGCCGCCCCGACCTAGGCTCGCGGCCGTGTATCTGACGATCCTTCATGCCGCGCAGCCGGTCGACGGCGGGGTGGCCCGGGTGGTGGTGGACCTCGTCCGCGGGCAGCGCGAGGCGGGCCACCGGGTGCTGCTGGCCTGTCCGCCCGGCGGGCTGCTCGGCACCGAGGCGGCCGCCGCCGGTGCGGAACTGCTGGACTGGCCGGCCGGCCGGGCGCCGGGCCCCGCCACCGCGGGGGAGGTGCGGCGGCTGCGCCGGGTCGTGCGTGCCGCCGAACCGGACGTGCTCCACCTGCACAGCGCCAAGGCCGGGCTGGCCGGCCGGCTGGCGGTGCGCGGGTCCGTCCCCACCGTCTTCCAGCCGCACGCCTGGTCCTTCGCGGCCGTCGAGGGCGCGGTGGCCCGGGCCGTCCTGAGCTGGGAGCGGTACGCCGCCCGCTGGGCGCACGCGCTGGTGTGCGTCAGCGAGCAGGAGCGGGCCGACGGTGCCGCGGCGGGGCTCGCGGCCGCCTGGCGGGTGGTGCCGAACGGGGTCGACCTGGAGCATCACGTGCCCGCCGGCGCCGCCGACCGGCGGGCCGCCCGCGCCGCGCTCGGGCTGGCCGGCGCCGGACTGGACCCGGAAGCCCCGCTCGCCGTCTGCCTGGGCCGGCTCTGCCGGCAGAAGGGCCAGGACGTGCTGCTGGACGCCTGGCCGCGGGTGGCCGAGGCCGTGCCCGGCGCCGGGCTGGCGCTGGTCGGCGGGGGTCCGGACGAGGCGGTGCTGGCCGAGCGGGTCCGGGCGCTGCCCGGGCCGCGCCGGGTGCTGATGGCGGGCGGGGTGGGCGATCCGCGGCCCTGGCTGGCCGCCGCGGACCTGGTGGTGCTGCCGTCCCGCTGGGAGGGCATGGCGCTGGCCCCGCTGGAGGCGATGGCGGCCGCCCGCCCGGTGCTGCTCACGGACGTGCCCGGGGCGCGCGAGTGCCTGCCGCCCGGGGGCGCCGTACCGCCGGTGCCGCCCGGGGATGCGGCCGCGCTGGCCGAACGCCTGGTCGAGGAACTGGCCGATCCGGACGCCTGTGCGCGCCGCGGGGGGCTGGCGAGGGCGTACGTGGCGGACCGGCACGACGTCCGCCGCACGGTCGAGCAGGTGGAGGCGGTGTACCGCGCGGTGCTGCCCGCGCGTCCGTCCGGTCGCCCCGATTCCCGTGTCCCCCAGGGATTCTGATCGTTTATCCGGCCGTGGGGGTCCCCGCGGGCCGCTGCCCAGTCCGCAGTCGCCGCCGGGTCGGGGGCGCCGCGTACGAGTCGTCCGACAGTCCGACCAATGAGCAGGTGGCATGACACGGCACGTCAACTCGCCGCAGTGACAACGGCGATCGTTATTGTCTGATTTTGCCTGATTCGCACCTGTTCGGAGGGTCCACTTCGTCGTGCCCGGCACCGGGCACGGTTCGGGCCGGTCGGCCGCCCCCGCGACCGCGGGTACACCACAGGGGAGTTCGCGCACCGATGACCATTGACCACGAGAGCGTGCCGCGGCCGGGGGGCTCGCTGTCGGCCCGGCGGCGGCTCGGCACCGAGCTGCTGGAGCGGCCCGCCGCAGGTCCCCGGGCGCGTCCGGCACCGCAGGTCGGCCGCCACCGCCGGCCGCTGCGCTCTCGGGTCGCCCTCCCGGCCGGACTCCTCGGCTGCGACGTCCTCGCCCTCGCCGCCGCCGCGGCCCTGACCGCCCCCGGCCCGCCGCCGCTGGCCGCCGCGCTGCTCGGCCTGCTCCTGCCGCTCAACCTGGCCGGCGGCCTCTACCGCAGCCGGCTCACCGTCTCCGCGCTCGACGACCTCCCCGCCCTCGCCGGACGCGCCGCCGTCTCCACCGCCTTCGCGGTCACCCTCGCCGCCTGCCTCGGCCGGTTCGTGCCCGGCCCGGCGGCGCTGTTCAGGTTCGCCGGACTGCTCACCGCCTTCACCCTGCTCGCCTGCCTGGGCCGGGCCGCCGCCTACACCCTGTTGCGCCGTGCCCGCCGCAGGCGCCCCAGCCCGACCCTGGTGCTCGGCGCCGGCCAGCTCGGCCAGCGGATCGCCGCCGTCCTGCTCGAACACCGCGAGTACGGTCTGCGGCCGGTCGGCTACCTGGACTCCCAGCCCGTCCTGCTCGCCCCGGACGCCCCGCTGCGGCTCCTCGGCGGCCACGACGCCCTGGAGAGCCAGATCCGCCGCAAGCGCATCCACCACGTGATCGCCACCGAGGGCGCCGCCGACGACGCCGCCACCGCCGCCGCGCTGCGCACCGCCGCCCGGCTCGGCTGCCGGGTCTGGGTGGTGCCCCAGCTGCGCGAGTACGCGGCCCTCGGCCGGCGCGGCACCGACCAGCTGTGGGGCTTCCCCTGCCTGCCGCTGGAGCGCCCGGCCGTCCGCCGCCCCGGCTGGGTCGCCAAGCGCGCCCTGGACGTCGCCGCCGCCGGGTTCGGCCTGCTGCTGCTCTCGCCGGTGTTGGCCGCCTGCGCGCTCGCCGTCCGCTGCGACACCGGCCCCGGGGTGCTCTTCCGCCAGCAGCGCACCGGCCTCGACGGCCAGGTCTTCACCCTGCTGAAGTTCCGCACCCTGCGCCCCAGCAACGAGCACGAGTCGGCCACCCGTTGGAACATCTCGCAGGACCACCGGATGGGCGCCGTCGGCCGGCTGCTGCGCCGCACCTCGCTGGACGAGCTGCCGCAGCTGTGGAACGTCGTCCGCGGCGACATGAGCCTGGTCGGCCCCCGCCCCGAACGCCCCTACTTCGTGATGCGCTTCGGCCAGGCCTACCCCGAGTACCAGGACCGGCACCGCGTCCCGGCCGGCCTCACCGGCCTCTCCCAGGTCAACGGCCTGCGCGGGGACACCTCCATCGAGGACCGGGCCCGCTTCGACAACCGTTACATCGAGAGCTGGAGTCTCTGGCAGGACGCCAAGATCCTGCTCCGCACCGCCGTCCTGATGCTCCACCCGGACGGGAGCTGACGTGACGTCAGGAACGCTGCCGGCCCGCACCGCGCCGCTGCCGCAGTGGTGGCGGCGGCTGCCCGCCGCACCCCGGCCCGCCGCGGCGGCCGCGGCCGCCACCGTGCTGCTGGTCTGCGTGCCCACCGGGGAGAAGGACGTCACCGCCGCCGTCCACGTCACCCCGGCCGACCTCGCCTCGCTGCTGCTGGTCGCCCTCACCGCCGCCGACCTGCTGCGCGGCCGCGCCCGGCTGGAGCGCACGGTCTGCCTGCTGTTCGGCGCGGTGGTCTGCGCGGCCGCCGCCGCCACCCTCGCCTCGATCGACCCGCAGGCGAGCACCACCGGCTTCGTCCGGCTGGTGCAGATCTTCGTGCTGGTGCCCGCCGCCGTCGCCTGCGCGCTGCGCACCCGCCGCGACCGCCGGCTGGTGCTGGGCGCCTTCGTCGCCGCCGCCCTGGTCGAGGGCGCGGTCGGCGCGCAGCAGTACCTCACCCGCACCGGCGCCTCGTACGCCGGCCAACCGGTCCGGGCCGTCGGCACCTTCGGCGCGCTGGACATCATGGCGATGTCCACCGTGGTCAGCTTCGGACTGCTCGCCGCGCTCGCCCTGGCGCTCGGCGAACGCGGCCCCGGCGGCCGGCCCGTCCTGCGCCGGGTGCTGTACGCCGCGGCCGCGCTGCTGACCTTCCCGCTCGCCGTCTCCTTCAGCCGCGGCAGCTGGATCGCCTGCGCCGCGGCCGTCGCCGTGCTGATGCTGCGCGCCGACGCCCGGCTCGCCCTGCGCTGCGCGGTGATCGGCGCGGCCGCCGCGGTGGTGCTGATCGGCGGACTCGGCCTCGGCGCCTCCGGCGTCGCCGAGCGGCTCGGCAGCATCGGCTCGGTGCAGGCCGCCCCCGACCAGTCGGTCAGCGACCGCTACGACCTGTGGGCGACCGCCGGACGGATCTGGCAGGACCACCCCACCACCGGCGCCGGGCCCAAGGCCTTCCAGCAACTGCGCGACGGCCACGCCCCGCTGCGGCTCTCCTCCGGCAGCGACGCCGAGGACGCCACGATCGGCTTCCAGCGCGAACCGCTGCTCTCACCGCACAACATGTACTTCCTGGTGCTCAGCGAGCAGGGCCTGCTGGGCATCACCGCGTACGCCGCGCTCTTCCTCGCCCTGCTGACCGGCTGCCTGCGCCGGGCCGGCGGCGGCGCCCTGGCCGCGCTCGCCCTGCTGGTCTGGATCCTCGTCGACTTCCTCTACGCCGACATCGGCGGCACCACCACCGTGCTGACCTCGGTGGTGCTCGGCCTCGCCGCCCGGGCCGCCTTCCCCGGCCCGGCGGACCCGGAGGCGCGATGAGCGGCGACCGGCCGACCGCGACCGCCCGGCCCGCCCGCGCCGCCGTCCCCGGCCCGCGGCACGCCGCCGCCCGGCCCCGGCGCGGCGGCTTCGTCGCCCGCGCCTTCGGCGTCACCGCGGTGCTCAGCGCCGCCGGGTCCGGTCTCGGCCTGCTCCGCGACCTGCTGCTCGCCCGGTACTTCGGCGCCACCCGGGGCACCGACGCCTTCCTCGTCGCCTGGACGGTGCCGGAGACCGCCGCGCCGCTGCTGATCGAGGACGCGATGGCCTTCCTGATGGTCCCGGCGTTCAGCCTGGCCCTGGTGCTGCGCGAGGAACGCCCGCACGGCCCTGACCCGGTACGGCAGTTGGTGCGCGCCACGCTGCCCTGGCTGCTGCTCGCGCTGTGCACCCTCACCCTCGCCGCGGCGGTCGGCGCCGGCCCGCTGGTCCACCTGCTCGCCCCCGGCCTGGCCGACCCCGCGCTCGCCGTCACCTGCACCCGGATCACCGCCCTGACCGTGCTGCCGTTCGGCGTGGTCGGCTACCTCTGCTCGATGCTCCGCGCCCACCACCGGTTCACCGCCCCGGCCGGCATCTACGTGGCGTACAACCTGGGCATCCTCGCCGTGCTGCTCGGCGGGCACGCCCTGCTCGGGGTCCGCTCCGCCGCGCTCGGCGTCACCTGCGGCAGCCTGCTGATGGCCGGACTGCTGCTCGGGCCCGTCCGGTGGATCCTGCCGGGCGCGCGACGCCGGATCTCCCCCGGTCTTCCGCCGGGAGGCGCCCCCACGACCGCACGCACGCCCGAATCGCCCGAGCGCGTCCAGCACGGGGACGACCCGGGCGCGCGCCCGGACGGGTGCCCGACGCCGCGCGCCGATCCGGCCGGATCCGCCGGACGGACCCGGGCCGCCCGACGGACGGCCCGCCCGGCCCGCGGTGCCGCGGCCGGCGGCCTGGTGCTGATCCCGCTGGCGATGCTGCCGGTCGCCGCCTTCACCCTCACCCGGCAGGCGCAGGTCTTCGTCGAGCGCTACCTCGGCTCCGGCCTGCCGCCGGGCACCATCTCGCACCTCAACTACGCCGCCAAGGTCTCCCAGCTCGCCATGACGGCGGGCATCCTGATCGTCACGGTGACCTTCCCGCTGGTCGCCAGGGCGCTGGCCGCCGGGGACCTCGCCGCCGCCCGCGACCGGGTGGAGAAGGACCTCGGCCAGGCCGCCGCGGTCGTGCTGCTCGGCACCGCCTTCCTGATGGCCTGCGCGCCCTCCGTGGTCGCGCTGCTCTTCCAGCGCGGCGCGTTCGGTGCGCACGACACCGCCGCCACCGCCGAGGTGATCCGGGTCTACAGCTTCGGGCTGCCCGCGCAGGCGCTGATCGGCGTGATGGTCCGGCCGTTCTTCTCGCTGCGGCCGGTGGTCCGCCGGGCCGGCGACCCGGAGCCGGCCGGGCTGAGGCCGCTGGACTGGTACCCGGTCGCCGCGATGGCCGTCGGCCTGCTGGTCACCGCCGGCGTCGGACTGGCCGCCACCCCGCGGTACGGCGCCCTCGGCCTCGCGGCCGGCAACGCGGCCGGCATCACCGCCGCCGCGGTGCTGCTGTTCCGCGGCCTGCTGCTGCGCGGCATCGCGCTGCGCCTGTCCCGGGTGCTCGGCGGCCAGGCCCGGCTGCTGGCCGCCGCGGTCGGTGCCGCCGCGGCCGGCGCGGTGGCCGCCTCCGGTCCGTCCGCGCCGCTGCCGGCCACCCTGCTCGGCGGTCTCACCGTCGTGCTCGTCTTCGCCGGGCTCGGCACGGTCCTCGGCGCACCCGAGGTCCGTGACCCGGTGCGCGCCCTCCTCCGGGCCGCGGGCCCGGTCACCCAGGCTGCTGAGAGGAAGCCCCATGGACGCTGAACCGGCCCGTGGCCCCGCCCTGCCCGCCCAGCCGCACCCGGCCCGGTCGGCGCCGTGGATCCTGATGTACCACTCGATCACCCACGAGGAGCGCGACCCGTACCTGCTCACCGTCAGCCCGGAGCGGTTCGCCGCGCAGATGGCCTGGCTGGCCCGGAGCGGCCGGCGCGGGGTGAGCGTCCGCGAACTCCTCCGGGCCCGGGCCGCGGGCGCCGCCGCCCGGCTGGTCGGGCTGACCTTCGACGACGGCTACGCGGACTTCGCCCGGTACGCCGTGCCGGTGCTGCGCCGGCACGGCTTCACCGCGAGCGCCTACGTGGTGCCCGACCTGCTCGGCGGCCACAACGGCTGGGACCCGGACGGCCCGCGCAAGCCGCTGCTCACCGTCGACCAGGTGGTCGAACTCGCCGCCGCAGGCTGGGAGATCGGCTCGCACGGGCTCTCCCACCGCAGGCTGCCGGGGCTGTCCGCGGACGAGCTCGCCGACCAGGCCCGCGGCAGTCGGCGGGCCCTGGAGCAGTTGGTCGGCGGCCCGGTGACCGGCTTCTGCTACCCGTACGGGGCGGTCGACCGGCCCGCGGCGGAGGCCGTCCGCGACGCCGGGTACCAGTACGCCTGCGCCATCGAGCACGGCGAGCTCACCGGCCGGTTCGCGCTGCCGCGCTGCTACGTCGGCGACCGCGACGGCGCGCTGCGGCTGCTCGCCAAGCAGGGCCGGCACCACTGGCGGGACGCCGTGACCGGACTGCGCGCCACCGCCCCGGTGCCCGCCGCCCGCCAGGAGGCCTTCCGATGAAGGTCCTGCACGTGGTCACCGGCCTCGCCGCGGGCGGTGCCGAGCGCCAGCTGCACCTGCTGCTGCGCCACCTGCCCGACCGCCACCACTGCGAGGTGGCCACCCTCACCAACCCGGGCACGGTCGCCGAGGCGCTGCGCGCGGACGGCTTCGCCGTGCACGAGCTGGACATGCGCGGCAACCGCGACCTCGCGGTGCTGCCGCGGCTCACCCGGCTGATCCGCCACCGGCGCTACCAGGCCGTGCACACCCACCTCTACCGGGCCGGGCTGTACGGCCGGCTCGCCGCCCGGCTGGCCGGCGTGCGGACGGTGCTGGCCACCGAGCACTCGCTGCACCCCGGGGTGATCGAGGGCCGGCCGGCCGGCCGCGGGGTCCGGGCGCTCTACCTGGCCGCCGAGCGCCTCGGCCGGACGACCGTCGCCGTCTCCGGACAGGTCGCCGCGACCCTGCACGACTGGGGCGTGCCGCCGCACCGGGTCCACCTGCTGCCCAACGGCATCGACGCCGCCGGGTACGCCGTGCCGGCCCGCACCCGGGCCGCCGTGCGGGCCCGACTCGGCCTGCCGGAGCGGGCGTTCACGGTCGGCGCGGTGGGCCGGCTGGTGCCCGGCAAGCGGTTCGAGGTGCTGGTGGAGGCGGTGGCCGCGCTGGCCGCCCGGCCCGGCCCGGACACCCGGCTGCTGCTGGTGGGGGAGGGGCCGGAACGCTCCGCCCTGGAGGCGCAGGCCGCCCGCGCCGGGGTGGCCGCCGTCTTCACCGGCGAACGCGACGACGTCCCCGAGCTGTTCGCCGCCATGGACGTGCTGGCGGCCCCCTCGACCGAGGAGACCTTCGGGTTGACGGTGCTGGAGGCACTGGCGGCGGGCCTGCCGGTGCTGCGCACCGCCTGCCCGGCCCTGGACGCGCTCGGCCCGGACGCCGCCCCCGCCGCCCGCCGGCTGCCGTCCACCGCCGGGGCCTACACCGAGGCCCTGGACGGGCTGCGCGCCGCACCGCCGCGCCGGCTCCCGCCGCCGCCCGCCGTCCACCACTACGACATCGCGCGGATCGCCGCCGAACTCGGCGACCTCTACGACCGGCTCGGCCCCGCCCGCACCGCGCCGCCCCGGCCGGCCGCCCTGCGGGCCTGAACGCGCGACACCACCGACCGAGCCAAGGAGTTCCGATGTCCGAACCGCGCCGATCCGTCCGGGCCGCCGTCCGCCGCTGGTGGCCGGTGGCCGTTGCCGTCCCGCTGGGCGCCGCCGCCGGCGCCGGCTACGCCGCCGTCGCACCCACCGCCTACACCGCCAACTCCTACGTGGTGGTGGTCGCGCAGAACCCGGGGGAGGGCGCCACCGCGGTCAACTTCGCGCAGGCGTACGGCCGGCTCGCCGGGCAGCCGCAGGTGCTGGTCGCGGCTGCCGCGAAGACCGGCCGCACCGTCTCCGCGCTGTCGGACAGCGTCCGGGGCACCACCTCGCCGGACGCCCCGATGATCGAGATCACCGGCACCGGCCCGCGTGCCGCCGACGCGGTGCGGGCGGCCGACGCGGTGGCGACCTCGCTGATCGCCTTCGCCAACACCAGCAGCCAGGACACCGGCGTCAAGCTCGTCCCGCTGGCCAAGGCCGCCTCCCCGGACGGCCCCTCCTCGCCGTCCGCGGCCCTGGACACCGCGGTCGGCGGGGCGGCCGGCGTGCTGGTCGGCGCCCTCGCCATGGCCGCCCGGCGCCGCCCGGCCGGGTCGGGCGGCACCGACGCCGCCGTGTCGGTGCCCGGGCAGCCGGTGGAACGGCAACCCGCCGGGGCCGTCCGATGACCACCGACACCCCCGCCCCGGCACGGGCCGGGGCCGCCGCCGAGGTCTGGACGGCCGAGGTGGACCGCGGGGACGACGCCCTCGACCGGATCGCCGCCGAGTGGGACGCGCTCGCCACCCGCTGCCGTACCGCCACCCCCTTCCAGGACGGCGCCTGGCTGCGCTCCTGGTGGCGCCGGTACGGCCGACCGGGCGCGCTGGTGCTGGTGCTCGTCCGACGGGACGGCCGGCTGGCCGGCGCCGCGGCCCTGCGCCGCCGCGGGGCCCTGGGCGGTCTGACCAACCTCGGCGGCGGGCTGGCCGACTTCACCGACGTGCTGCTCGACGACGACTGCCGCAGCCGGGCCGCCGCCGAACTGGCCGCCGCCCTGCCGCTGCGCCGCCCCTGGCACAGCCTGGAGCTGCGCGAGGTGCACCCGGAGGCCGCCGTCCAGCAGGTGCTCGCCCACCACCGCGGCACCACCCGGCGCTACCGGGACTCGCTCTGCCAGCACCTGCCCGCGCTGCCCGTCGAGGAGCTGCTCAAGCGGTTGCCCGGCAAGACCGCCCAGCGCAACCGGGTCAAGCTGCGGAAGATCGCCGCCTCCGGGGTGCAGGTGGACACCGCGCCGCCGGAGGAGGTCCCGCAGGCGGTGGCCGAGCTGCTGCGGCTGCACTTCCTGCAGTGGCAGGAGCGCGGGGTCACCGCCGAACACCGCACCGGGCGGTTCGCGGCGCACCTGGCCGAGTCGACGGCCTCGATGGCCGCCCGCGGCCGGGCCGCCGTGCACCGCTTCCGGCTGGACGGCGAGCTGGTCGCGGTGCACCTGGTGGTGCTCTGCCCGTCCTTCGGCGGCCTCTACCTGTACGGCGCCCACCCGCGGCTGCGCGAGCGGCTGGACGTCTTCGGGATGCTGTTCGGGGCGGCGCTGGACGAGGTCCGGGCGGTGGGCATCCCGGTGCTCAGCCTGCTGCGCGGCCAGGAGCCGTACAAGCAGCGGTGGCGCCCGGACGCCCTGCGCAACGAGCGGCTGGTGGTGGGCCCGTCGGGCCCGGCCCCGGCGGCGGCCCTGCTCGCCCTGCTGGTGCTGGCCCGGCAGGCGGCGGTGACCGTGCTGACCGCCCGGCTGCCGCGGCTGAAGGAGGCGCTAGCGGCGCGCCGGCGCGCGTGAGGAGACGCCGCCCGGCGCCCCCTTGGAGCCGGACATCAGCTGCCGGAAGACCGCGGCCGACCGCGGATTGCGGTCGCAGCCCCAGAAGCCGTGCGGGCAGTAGTCGGTGACGGTCTGGTAGGCGGTGTCGTGGGTGCGCATCCACTCGATCATGCGCCGCACGTACTCGGGGTTGTCGCCGTTGCGGAACAGCCCCCACTCCGGGTACGAGACCGGTTTGCCGCGCCGGGCGGCGAACTCGACCTGGTCCTGCAGCCCGTAGGGCTCGGTGACCATCTCCTCGAAGGAGGCGTCGGCCGGCATGTCGTAGGCGTCCATGCCGATGATGTCGACCACGTCGTCGCCCGGGTAGCAGCGCGTCCAGGGGATCGCGTCGAGCCCGCGGGTGGGGGTGAAGTCGAAGCGGAAGTGCTGGCCGGGCACCGAGCGCATCACGGTGACGATCCGGCGCCAGTACGCCTTCCAGGCCGCCGGGTCGGGCCGGCAGCGGGAGCTGTAGGTGGTGCCGTTCATCTCCCAGCCGAGCGTGAGCACGGTGTCGCCGCCGCCGAACCCGACGAGCTTGCGGGCCAGTTTGAGGAAGCGCTGGTCGAACTCGCCCTTGGTGCCGCGGGCGAGCAGTGCGGCGACCTGCCCGTCGCTCAGGTTGCCCTCGTTGGGCACCAGCATCGGCACGCCGAGCACCAGGGTGCGGGCCGGGTCGCGCAGCCGCCACTGCGACCACAGGCCCAGCACCTGGTTCTCGCCCTCGACGTCGGCCCAGCCGTTGCCCGCCAGGTAGGTGTGGCCGACCTGCAGGTCGGCGTTGCGCAGCCAGGTGGAGAGCTTGGCGATCTGCGGGATGTAGGTGTCCCAGGAGCCGACGAAGGCGCCGAACGGCACCTCGTGCGGGGGCCGCAGCACGGCGGGCTTCGGGGCGGCCCCGCGCCGGCCGTCCTCCGCGGTGTCGGCGGAGAAGACGTCGTGCCGCGCGGTCTGGCTGAGCGGTGTGCCCGAGGGCACGCTCGCGGTGGTCAGCAGCAGCAGCAGCGCGCTGGCGGCCAGCGCGAGACGGCCGAATCGCATGGGGCACTCCGGGAGCGGTGCGGGGGCGGGTGCTGCTCGTCCGACAGTAATCCCACAGGGCGTCAGAAATATCCGATATCACCCGAAAGTGGTGGTTCGCACGGGCGCCCGCCGAGGCCCGCCGGGCGCACGCACGGTGATCGTTTCGGTGCGGCCCGTACCACCTGTGTAACAGTCGCCCCGCCGGGCGGGCGCCCCCGGCGGCCGGGCGGCCCGCGGGCGGCGCCGCCGAGCCGCAGGTCGAGGGCGCCGCACCGGGGCCGCCGTGACCCTGCGCACATCCGTGGGGCGCCCCGAATTCCGGCTGACGTACAGGCGTGCGGCAGGTACGCTCCGCCCGTGTCCTGGAAGCCGCTGCGAAGCCTGACCCGCCGTTCCGTGCTGCCCGCGCTCGCCGCGCTGCTGGTGCTCGGCGCGGGTGCCGCCGCGCACGCCAACCGCCCGGTGCCGTTCGGCGACCGGGTCGCGGAGCCGGGCGTCGCGGACGCCAGCCCGGTCGGCGCGCAGGTCCTGGACGCGGGCGCGCTGGAGCTGAAGGTCGGCCCCGGCCTGGAGGCGTACGACCGCGCGACCGGCGACCACCTGTGGTCCTACCGCCGCGAGGACGCCACAGCCCTGCACCTCGCCATGGCCGGCGAGAGCGCGGTCGTCGTCTGGGACGACGGACTGGTCACCTCGGTCCGCCCGAGCGACCACCAGGTGCGCTGGCACCGCGCGGTGCCGGGCCTGGCCGACTGGCTGCGCGCGGACGGCGAGCCCGGCGCCGCCGACCGCACCGAGGAGCAGAAGCAGGCCACCGCGGTCCGCCGGGCCGCCGCCGCGCTGCAGACGGCCCTGGAGGACGAGCCCTGGGTGGCCGTCGTCACGCCCTCGCTCACCATGGGCTTCCGCGACCGCGACGGTGACCTGCGCTACAACTCCCGCCCGCCGCAGGGCTGCTCGTACGACCCGCTGCGCGCGGTGCACACCGACAACGCCGTCCTGGTGCCGCGCACCTGCGTCACCGGACCGAACACCGGCAAGCTGCTGCCCGGCGGCGTCAACGGCTTCCGGCTGGCCGGCCGCGGCTGGCAGCTCAACGCCGGGCCGGAGGTCGTGCTCAAGCGACTGGACGCCCACCGGGTGACGGTCGAGGACGGCCCGATCCTCGGCACCAGGGTCTTCGACACCCGGCGCGGCGCCCCGGAGACGGTCTGCACCAGCCCGCAGCTGCCGTTCGCGGCGGTCTCCCCGCAGGAGGGCTGCCCGACGGGCTGAGCGGCGGTCCGGCCGGGCTGCGCCCGGCACAGCCCACGGGGAATCCCCGGCCGCCCGGTAGACTGGGCCGTATGGCTGTGTTCCCCGGGCATTAGGCGCCGGTCGGCGAGCATTCGAAGGCCCGCCGCCGCCCCGCCCTTCCGCCTGCATTCCGCCCGGCCGCCGGGCCCCGCCCCCGTCCCTGGAGAGACCCAGCCATGATTTCCGCGAACGCCCTGGAGCTGCGCGCCGGCGCCCGCGTCCTCATCGAGTCCGCGTCCTTCCGGATCGCCCCCGGCGACCGGATCGGCCTGGTGGGCCGCAACGGCGCCGGCAAGACCACCATGACCAAGGTGCTGGCCGGCGAGGGCCTCCCGGCGGGCGGCACGGTCACCCGCACCGGCGAGGTCGGCTACCTGCCGCAGGACCCGCGGACGGGCGACCTCGACGTCCTCGCCAAGGACCGCATCCTCTCCGCCCGCGGCCTGGACACCGTGCTCCGCAAGATGCGCGAGAACGAGGACCGGATGGCGAACGGCCAGGGCGCCACCCGGGAACGCGCGATGAAGAAGTACGCCAACCTGGAGACCGAGTTCCTCACCAAGGGCGGCTACGCGGCCGAGGCCGAGGCGGCGACCATCGCGGCCGCGCTGGGCCTGCCGGACCGCATCCTCAACCAGCCGCTGCACACCCTCTCCGGCGGTCAGCGCCGCCGTGTGGAGCTGGCCCGGATCCTCTTCTCGGACGCCGACATCCTGCTGCTCGACGAGCCGACCAACCACCTCGACGCCGACTCGATCGCCTGGCTGCGGGACTTCCTGAAGACCTACAAGGGCGGTTTCATCGTCATCTCGCACGACGTCGACCTGGTCGAGACGGTCGTCAACAAGGTCTTCTACCTGGACGCCAACCGCGCCGCGATCGACATCTACAACATGGGCTGGAAGCAGTACCAGCAGCAGCGCGAGGACGACGAGAAGCGCCGCAAGCGCGAGCGCGCCAACGCCGAGAAGAAGGCCGCCACCCTCAACGCGCAGGCCGACAAGATGCGCGCCAAGGCGACCAAGACCGTCGCCGCGCAGAACATGGCCCGCCGCGCCGAGAAGCTGCTCTCCGGCCTGGAGCAGGCTCGGGTCTCCGACAAGGTCGCCAAGCTGCGCTTCCCCGACCCGGCGCCGTGCGGCAAGACCCCGATGACCGCCTCCGGCCTGTCGAAGTCCTACGGCTCGCTGGAGATCTTCACCGACGTCGACCTGGCCATCGACCGCGGCTCCAAGGTGGTCGTGCTCGGCCTCAACGGCGCCGGCAAGACCACCCTGCTGCGGATGCTGGCGGGCGTCGAGAAGCCGGACACCGGTGAGGTGATCCCCGGTCACGGCCTGAAGATCGGCTACTACGCCCAGGAGCACGAGACCCTGGACCCGGACCGCACGGTGCTGGAGAACATGCGCTCCTCCGCGCCGGACACCGACCTGGTGCAGATCCGCAAGATCCTCGGCTCCTTCCTGTTCTCCGGCGACGACGTCGACAAGCCGGCCGGCGTGCTCTCCGGCGGTGAGAAGACCCGGCTCGCGCTGGCCACCCTGGTCGTCTCCAGCGCCAACGTGCTGCTGCTCGACGAGCCCACCAACAACCTGGACCCGGCCAGCCGCGAGGAGATCCTCGGCGCGCTGCGCTCCTTCACCGGCGCGGTCGTGCTGGTCACCCACGACGAGGGCGCGGTCGACGCGCTCCAGCCGGAGCGGATCATCCTGCTGCCCGACGGTGTCGAGGACCTCTGGAGCCCGGCGTACGCGGACCTCGTCTCGCTCGCCTGAGAGCAGGTCCGAGCGCCGGTCCGGGCACCGGCCCGAATGCCGCCCGAGTGCCGACTTCCGGCGCCGAGTAGACACCGGATCAGCCGATCATCGTAGAAATCCCGGTCCGACGAAGACCGCGGGAATGCGTCTTCCGGTGAATGCGTTGACGACGGCCCCGCCGCGATTCCGCGGCGGGGCCGTCCGTTCTGATCAGCCGATTCTCGCCCGGCGGCCGACGCCCGCGGGGGCGCGTGCACCCAGGGTGAGCGCCCTTGTGCACTGCGGGCACCACCGGCAGACTGCGCTTTCCCGGGACAGACCTTGTCGAATGGGTGGCCAGGAGACTGGCTATGGGTGATCATGGGAATCTGACCGAGCACAGCTACGAGGAGGCACGGGTGGCCGAGACTCTGAAAAAGGGCAGCCGGGTAACAGGTGCCGCGCGTGAGAAGCTCGCGGCCGATCTCAAGAAGAAGTACGACTCCGGGGCGAGCATTCGCGCGCTCGCGGAGGAGACGGGTCGCTCCTACGGCTTCGTGCACCGCATGCTCAGCGAGTCCGGGGTGAATCTCCGGGGCCGCGGCGGTGCGACGCGCGGCAAGAGCAAGGTGACTGCCGCAGCGGGTTCCTGACGGTTCATCAGACAAGCCGGTTCCGTGTCGGACGGTCGGGGAGTGCCCCTGGTCCGGTCGCGGACGAGCAGCGATCCGGTGGTGGAGCAGCCGAGCCGGATCGGCCCCCGTGCGGTTGCCGGCGGCGCCCGAGGCGCGGCCGGCACGTGCGGACGGAACGGCGGCCGGGTCTCCCGGGCCGCCGTTCGTCGTTTCCGGTGCGGCCCTGTTCGGTCGCCCCGGCTTTTGTTACTCTCCAGTAGCTCTACTGTCCCCCGCTGGAGGTAACCCCCATGACCGCTCCCGCCGTCGGTACCGACCCCCAGGACTGGGCGCAGGTCGGCGTCCGCCTCGACGTCGAGGGCGAACTGGCGCTGGTCACGCTCTGCAACCCCGCGCGCCGCAACGCGCAGAGCCCGGCGATGTGGCGGGCGCTCGCCTCGGTCGGCCGCACCCTGCCCGGCACCGTCCGCGTGGTGGTGCTCCGCGCCGAGGGCGTCTCCTTCTCGGCCGGCCTCGACCGCCAGATGTTCACCCCGGAGGGCATCCCCGGCGAGCACTCCTTCCTCAAGCTCGCCGCCGGCAGCGACGAGGAGACGAGCGCCGCCATCGCCGAGTACCAGGAGGCCTTCACCTGGTGGCGCCGCCCGGACGTGGTCACCGTCGCCGCCGTCCAGGGCCACGCGGTCGGCGCCGGCTTCCAGCTGGCGCTCGGCTGCGACCTGCGGGTGGTCGCCGAGGACGTCCAGTTCTCCATGAAGGAGACCTCGCTCGGCCTCGTCCCGGACCTCGGCGGCACCAAGCCGCTCACCGACCTCGTCGGGTACGGCCGGGCGCTGGAGATCTGCGCGACCGGCCGCTGGGTCGGCGCCGAGGAGTCCGTGGCGATCGGCCTGGCCAACCTGGCCGTCCCGGCGGAGCAGCTGGAGGGCGCCGCCCGCGACCTGGCCGCCGCGCTGCTCGCCGCGCCGCGCAACGCCGTCATCGAGACCAAGGCCCTGCTGCAGGGCGCCGGCGGCCGCTCGTACGACGAGCAGCGCAGCGCCGAGCGGGCCGCCCAGCACCGCCGGATGCGGGACCTCGCCGGCATCGGCGACTGACCGCAGCCGCCCCGAGGGCCCGGACCGTCGCACCGGCGGTCCGGGCCCTCGGCGTTCCCCGGCCCGGCGTCCGGTGCCCGGGCCGTCCCGTTCCGCTCCCGACGCGCGGCCCGTGCGGCGAAATGTCAGAGTTGGGCTGATTTGCGATATAGCTGGAGACGACACAGGAGACCCCGCCATGCCGCAGACCCCCACCCCCGCCGACCTGCAGAAGGGCCACACCGGGCCCGAGGAGACCACGCTCGCGTCCGAGCGCGGCCGCACCGCGCTCGCCGTCGGCGTGATCGAGAAGATCGCCGGGATGGCCGCCCGGGAGATCTCCGGGATCCACGCCCTCGGCTCCGGCTTCACCCGGACCTTCGGTGCCGTCCGCGACCGCGTCCCGGGCTCGAAGTCCGGCGCGGGCCGCGGCGTCAAGGCCGAGGTCGGCGAGAAGCAGGCCGCCATCGACATCGCCCTGGTCGTCGAGTACGGGGTGGTGATCCCGGTGCTGGCGGCCGAGGTCCGGGCGAACGTCATCGACGCCGTCGAGCGGATGACCGGCCTGGAGGTCGTCGAGGTCAACATCGCCGTCAACGACGTGCACCTGCCGGACGAGCCGGACGAGGAGGAGCCGGAGCCGGTCGGCCGCGTCCAGTAGCACCCGCGGAGCACCACCCCAGCAGCACCCAGCACCGGGCGGCACCGTCTGCCGCCGGACACGAGGAGGAGCGGATGAACCTGGCGCTGGTCGGCCTGGTGGCCGGAATGGCCCTGGGCTTCGCCGGGTACTTCGGCGGTTTCGCCGCCTTCCTGCTGGTCGCCGTCCTCGGGGCGGTCGGCTTCGTCCTCGGGCGGCTGCTGGAGGGCGACATCGACCTCGGCGACCTGGGCGACCTCATCCGCGGCCGGGAGCGCCGGCGGTGACCGCCGCCGCAGTGATCCCCCCGGCCCGCCGCGGACGGCTCAAGGTCGCCGACCGGGTCTACGCCCGGCTCGCCGAACAGGCCGTCCGGCAGGCCCTCGCCGAGATCTGGGCGGCCCGTACGGCCCGCGGCAAACCGCCGCGGGCCACCGTGCTGGTGGTCGGCGGCAAGGCCAGGGTCACCCTCCACCTCGACCTGCCCTACCCGGCCGACCTCGCCGGCCTCTCCCGCCTCTGCCGGGACGCCGCCGCCGGTCGGGTCGCCGAACTCACCGGCACCCCCGTCACCGAGGTCGCGCTGCTGGTCGAGCGCCTCGTCCCGGAGACGACCCGGTGAGCGCACCGCCGACCCCGCCCCGGCCGGAGGAACCCGAACCGGACCGGCCCGCGCCGTACGCCGCCGAGCCGGCCGCGACCGCCCCGGAACAGCTCATCGGCGCCGGTGTCGCGCTGCCCGAACGCATCGGCCTGGAAGCCGAGTTGGCGCATCCCGAGGCCGAACCCGGCGGGGGACCCGAGGAGTGGGGCCCGACCGTCCCGTACGAGCGCCCGCACCGGCCGCGGTCGGCGCGGACGGCCGCCACCGCGCTGGTCGTGACCTGCCTGCTGGTGCTCGGCGGGGCCGCGCTGTACGACGCGATCTCCGAGGGCACCGGACACGCCGCCCGGCAGTGGCGGGCCGACCTCGCGCGGGAGACCGCGACCCGCCACCTCGACGACCCCTGGGTGCTCGGGATCGCCGGCGGCGCCGTGGCGGCCGGTCTGCTGCTCTGCTGGCTGGCCTTCGCCCCCGGGCTGCGCCGCTGGCTCCCGCTGCTCCGGCCGGGCGCCGCGATCGACCGCGCCGGGGTGGCCGCGCTGCTGTCCGCCCGGGCCACCGGGATCGAGGGCGTCGAGCGGTGCACGGTGAAGGCGCGCCGCCACCGGGCCGTCGCCACCGTCACCGGCAGCGCCGAACCGATCGCCGTGGAACGGGAGTTGAACGAGGAGCTGGCCGCGGTGCCGCTGCTCGGCCCGTACCGGCTGGACCTGCGGATCCAGCCCGTCCGCCCGGCCCGGCCGGACGACCGGCGGCACGGCCACCGCCGGCTCGCCCAGGAGGCACCCCGATGAGCATGTCCGCGGTGAACCGGACGATCCTCGCGGTCATCGGGATCGCCCTGCTGCTCGGCGGCCTGCTGGTGCTGGCCGGCGGACTCGACCTGTACGGCAGGCTGAACGCCACGATGCCGGACGGCTGGCCGCTCACCTCGCCGCACCAGCCGGTGCTCGGCGCCGCCACCCGGGCCGACTGGTCCGACCGGGCCTGGTTCTGGCCGGTGGTCATCGCCGTCCCGGCCGTGGTGGTCGTCGGCGCCCTCGGCTGGCTCTACGCCCAACTGCACCGGGCCGGCCCCAGCACCGTCACCGTGCCCGTCCCCGGCGGGGCGGGCGTGGCGCTGCGGATGCGCAAGCGCGCCCTGCAGGACGCGGTGGAGACCGAGGTGATCGACCTGCCGCAGGTCGACAAGGTGACCGTCCGGGCGAGCGGCGCCTCGCACCGGCTGCTGCTGCGGTCCACCGTGCGGCTGGAGCCGGGAGCCGACACCGCCCGCCTGGTGCGGACCCTCGACGACGGACCGTTGGAGAACGCCCGAACGAGCCTCGGACTCGCCGAACTCCCGTGCCACCTCAGGCTCACGGCGTCGGCCCGGCGCCGCAGCGCCGGACCGAAGGCGCGCCGGGTGGTCTGAACACCCTCACCCGCGAGCTGGTGTGAGCGACCGTCAGAGTCCGCGCAGGGCGCCGCCGTCGACCGGCACCATCACACCTGTCAGATAGGAAGCGGCCGGGGAGAGCAGGAAGGCCGCGACCTTGCCGAACTCCTCCGGGGTGCCGTAGCGGCCGAGCGGGATCGCCGCGCTCGCCCGCGCGCGGGCCGCCGACGCGTCGCCGCTCAGGGCGTCCAGCTCGCGCACCCGGTCGGTGTCGATCCGGGCCGGCATCAGGCCGACCACCCGGATGCCGCGCGGGCCGAGCTCGTCGGCCAGCGACTTCGCGGCCATCGCCAGACCGGGCCGGAGCCCGTTGGAGATCCCGAGGCCGGAGATCGGCTCACGGACGGAACCGGACAGCACGAAGCCGATCACGCCGCCCTCCGCCAGCTCCGCCGCGGCCGTCCGGGCGATCCGCAGTGCACCGAGGAAGACCGACTCGAAGGCGCCCCGCCAGGCCTCGTCCTCCGCCCGGAGCACCGGGCCGGCGGTCGGCCCGCCGACGCTGATCAGCACGCCGTCGAAGCGGCCGAAGCGCTCGCGCGCGGCCTCGACCAGCAGGCCCGCGGTGGCGGGATCCCCGTTGTCGGCGACCACGCCGTGCGCGTGCTCCGGCCCGCCCAACTCCTTCACCGCCGCGGCCACCGATTCCTCGTGCCGGCCGCTGACCACCACCCGGGCGCCGTCGGCGACCAGTTCACGCGCGGAGGCCAGGCCCAGGCCGCGGGTGGCACCGGTCAGTACGTACACCTTCTGCTGAAGTCCGAGATCCATGCGCCCATCCTCCCCGGTCCGGGCCCGGGGCGTCGATCGGGTCCCACCCCGCGGCGCCGGGTTGACGCGGGGGGAGAACTTAGGAAAACCTAACCTCGCTCTCACCCTCCCCCACCCCCACGGAGCACCACCATGCCTGAGTCCGACGAGCTCGCCCCGCTGTCCGGGACAGTGGCCCGTTGCCTCCTGGTCTCGATCGGGCTCTGCGTGCTCTGGGCGGGCAGCGCCTGGACGGCCGGCCACGTGCGGACCGACGCCTCGCTGCACACCGTCGCCCTCTTCGTGCACCTGGTGGCGCTGGTCGTCGGCTTCGGCGCCGTGCTCGCCGTGGACTACACGGGCGCCCTGTGGCTGCTCGGCCGCTGCACCCTCGCCCAGGCCGTGGAGTCCACCGGCCCGCTGCACGTACCGGTCTGGGCCGGCCTGGCCGGCCTCACCGCCAGCGGCATCCTGCTGGAGCCGCAGCTCGACTCCCCGCTGACCCGGGTCAAGCTGCTCCTGGTGCTGCTGATCGCGCTGAACGGGGTGCACGCCACGGCCCTGACCAAGCGCCTGGAGGCCGCGGGCCCGGGCCGGCCCGAGCGGCGGCTGCTGGTGCGCGGCGCCCTCTCCGCCCTGGTCTCCCAGCTCGGCTGGTGGGGCGCCCTCGCCATCGGCTTCTGGAACACCCAGCACTGACGCACGAGTGCAGGTGCACCTGCCCGAAGGCAGCTCCCCTGAGCGGCTGCCCCGTCGTCGGAACGTCTACGCGGGGGCGAGCTCCCCGGCCGCGGCCGCCGCGGCGGCCTCCTCGGCGCGTTCCTTGGCCTCGCGGCGGGCCAGGATCACCAGGCCGACCGGGAGCAGGCCGGCGAACAGCCACCACTGCACGGCGTACGCCATGTGCGGGCCGATGTCCGAGTGGTTCGGCTCGGCCAGCAGCACCGGGGAGCTGCCGACGGCCGGGGTGGCGGAGACCAGCTCCAGGTAGCCGCCGAGCACCGTGGCGCCGGTGGCCTTGGCCTGCTGCCCGCTGTTGATCAGCTTGTACTGGCGCTCCGGCAGGCCGCCGCGGTCGCGGATGCCGCTGCTGGCGGTGGTCTCGTCGGCCCGCAGCCGGCCGGTCACGGTCACCGGCCCGGCCGGCGGCGCCGGCACCGCGGGGTAGCTGGCGGCGTCCGTGCCGGAGTCCACCCAGCCCCGGTTGACCAGCACCGAGCCGCGGCCGTCCGCCAGCTTCAGCGGCGTGACGACGAAGTACCCGATGCTGCTGCCGTCCGGTTCGGTGCGCCCGCGGATCACGAACTCGTGCGCGGTGTCGTAGCTGCCGGTGGCCGTCACGGTGCGCCAGGTCAGGTCGCCGGGCACGGCGAAGCCGGGGGAGGACAGCGAGTCGAACGCGACCGGCGCCGCCTTCAGACTGCGGCCGATCAGCTCGTTGCGGGCGACCCGGGCCTCGTGCCGGTGCAGCTGCCAGAACCCCAGACGGATCATCACGGGGATCAGCAGCAGCACGGTCAGCGCGATGACCGCCCAGCGCCGGGACAGCAGAAATCGGTACACACCCGGCACGCTACGCCCTACTGATCCGCGGGCCGGACACCGGGGTGGGGTGCGACCTCGCGCAGCAGCTGGAGGAAGGCGTCCTCGCCCACCACCGGCGTGCCGTGCTCGCGGGCCTTGCGGGCCTTGCCGCTCCAGCTGCCCGGCTCGTTGGTGACGAGCAGGCTGGTGAGCCGGCTCACGGAGGTCGCGATGTGCAGGCCGGCCTCGACCGCGCGGTCCTCCAGCAGTTCCCGCTCGGTGGCGGTGTCGCCGGTGATCGCCACCCGCATGCCCTGGACCAGCGGGGAGCCGTCCTGCCAGCGGCCGGGGTTCGGGTACGGGCAGGCCGGCCGCTTGCGGCTCGGGCGGTAGGACGACGACCAGGACGTGCCGCGGGTCGGCGCGGGGGAGTCCTCGCCGAGGTCGGTGACGGCCACGCAGGCGGTCAGCGGCAGCGGCACCCCGAACTCCCGGGCCAGCTGCAGGCTGGGCCGGAACGCCTCGGCGAGCACCCGGGCGTCGTCCAGCGCGTTGTGCGCCTGCCGCTGCTGCACCCCGAAGTGCGCGACGAGCGAGGACAGCTTGCCGTTGGGCAGCGGCAGACCCAGGTCGCGCGAGAGCACCATGGTGCACAGCCGCTGCTCCACCGGGGCGCGCAGCCCGGCCCGGGCGAACTCGCGGGCGATCATGTTCCAGTCGAAGAGCGCGTTGTGGGCGACCATGATCCGCCCGCGCAGCCGCTCGGCCAGCTCCCCGGCGATCTCGGGGAAGGTCGGCGCGTCGGCCAGCATCTCGGCGGTCAGGCCGTGGATCCACACCGGCCCGGGGTCGCGCTCCGGGTTGACCAGCGTGTACCAGTGCCCCGTCACCTCGCCCTGCGCGTCCAGCTGGTAGACGCCCGCCGAGACGACCCGGTCGGTGCGGCCGAGCCCGGTGGTCTCGACGTCGACGACGGCGAAGCCGGTGTCGGCCTCGGCGGCGGGGCGGGGCGCCGGGAGGGCCGCGGGGGCCGCCAGGCCGTCCCACGGGGGCTGGATCGCATGCATGGTGCACCACTCTAAGGCCGACCGGCGTCGGGGCCGGGCCGATCGGCGGCGGGCGGTGGCCCGGGGCCGCCCGGAATAGAGTGGTCGTCGGAGTGGTCGTACATCCTCGCGACCCTCCCCGGTCGTCAGCACCCCGACGTACCACCCCCCCACCCCGTAAGGAAGCTCCATGCGCGCCACCGTGATCCACGGCCCCAACGACATCCGGATCGAGGAGGTGCCGGACCCGGTCGTGCAGCGGCCGACCGACGCCGTGGTGCGGGTGGTGAACGCCTGCATCTGCGGCAGCGACCTGTGGGCGTACCGGGGTGTGGCGTCCCGGGTGGCCGGCCAGCGGATCGGCCACGAGTTCCTCGGCATCGTCGAGGAGGTCGGCTCCGACGTGACCGGATTCACGCGCGGCGACTTCGTCGTCGCCCCGTTCGTCTGGTCCGACGGCACCTGCGACCACTGCCGCGAGGGCCTGCACACCTCCTGCCCGCAGGGCGGCTTCTGGGGCGAGGTCGGCTCCGACGGCGGCCAGGGCGAGGCCGTCCGCGTCCCGTTCGCCGACGGCACCCTGGTCAAGCTGCCGAAGGAGGCGGCCGGCGAGGAGAAGCTGCTGCCGGGTCTGCTCGCCCTCTCCGACGTGATGAGCACCGGCCACCACGCCGCGGTCGCCGCGAACGTCCGGCCGGGCGCCACCGTCGCCGTGGTCGGCGACGGCGCCGTCGGCCTGTGCGGCGTGCTCGCCGCGCACCGCCTCGGCGCCGGCCGGATCATCGCGCTGGGCCGGCACGAGCAGCGCACCGCGATCGCCCGCAGCTTCGGCGCCACCGACGTCGTCGCCGAGCGCGGCGAGGCCGCGATCGAGGCGGTCAAGGAGCTGACCGGCGGTCAGGGCGCGCACGCGGTGCTGGAGGCCGTCGGCACCGAGGAGTCGATGCGCACCGCGATCTCGATCGCCCGGGACGGCGGCGCGGTCGGCTACGTCGGCGTGCCGCACGGCGGCAGCGCCGGCGTGGACATCGCCCAGATGTTCGGCCGCAACGTGACGCTGGCCGGCGGTGTCGCCCCGGCCCGCGCGTACATCCCCGAGCTGCTGCCGGACGTGCTGTCCGGCGCGATCGACCCCGGCCTGGTCTTCGACCGCACCGTCGGCCTCGACGGGGTGCCGGACGGCTACCGCGCCATGCACGACCGCGAGGCGCTGAAGGTCCGCATCACCTTCTGACGCGCGGTCACACCCTCTGCACCCCCGGGGCGGTGCCGCACGCGCGGCACCGCCCCGGGCGGTTCGCGCGGACGGTTTTCGGCCAGATCGGGGACAGCCCGCGGCCGATCGTGCGCGGACGCTGTCGCGGGCCGCGCGGGTGGATCTAGCATGCAGCCGCACCGTGCCTGTGATGCCCCTCACACCCCAGTGATCCACCCGCGCACCCGCCGACGTCAGGAGACACCGCGTGGACACTCCGCCGGCCGCCGAGGCCGCCGCCGCAGACGTGCAACGGATCGAGGAGGGCGAGGAGTTCCGCGGCCTCAGGTCCGCCTTCCGGAGCTTCGCCTTCCCGGTCACCATCGGCTTCATCCTCTGGTACCTGCTGTACGTGCTGCTGTCGAGCTACGCCCCGGCGTTCATGGCGACCAAGGTCGTCGGCCACGTCAACACCGCCCTGGTGCTCGGCCTGCTGCAGTTCGCCTCCACCTTCGCCATCGCCGCCTGGTACGCCCGCTACGCGGACCGCCGCCTGGACCCGCCCGCCGAGGCGATCCGCGAGAGCCACGCGCCCGCCGCCGTCCACACCCCCCGGGAGGCCGCCGAATGATCCAGCTGGCCAGCGCCGCGAGCGACCACCGCGGCCTCACCATGACCCTGTTCGGCCTGTTCGTTGCCGCCACCCTCGGCATCACGATCTGGGCCGGCCGACAGACCAAGGACGCCGCCGACTTCTACGCCGGCGGCCGCGGCTTCACCGGCTTCCAGAACGGCCTCGCCATCTCCGGCGACTACATGTCCGCCGCGTCCTTCCTCGGCATCGCCGGCGCCATCGCGCTCTTCGGCTACGACGGCTTCCTCTACTCGATCGGCTTCCTGGTGGCCTGGCTGGTCGCCCTGCTGCTGGTCGCCGAACCGCTGCGCAACTCCGGCCGCTACACCATGGCCGACGTGCTGGCCTTCCGGATGCGGCAGCGCCCGGTGCGCACCGCCGCCGGCGTGTCCACCATCGTGGTGTCGATCTTCTACCTGCTGGCCCAGATGGTCGGTGCCGGCTCGCTGGTCGCCCTGCTGCTCGGGGTCAGCGGCGAGGGCGCCAAGCGCTGGACGATCGTCGCGGTCGGCGCCCTGATGGTGATCTACGTCGCGATCGGCGGCATGAAGGGCACCACCTGGGTGCAGATCGTCAAGGCGGTGCTGCTGATCGCCGGCACCGCGCTGATGACCGTCCTGGTGCTCGCCAAGTACCACTTCAACCTCTCCAGCCTGCTCGGCGCGGCCTCCGAGGCCAGCGGCAAGGGCGCCGCCTTCCTCGAACCCGGACTGAAGTACGGCACCACCGGCACCACCAAGCTGGACTTCCTCAGCCTCGGCCTCGCCCTGGTGCTGGGCACCGCCGGCCTGCCGCACATCCTGGTGCGCTTCTACACCGTGCCCACCGCGAAGGCCGCCCGGAAGTCCGTGCTCTGGGCGATCGGCATCATCGGCGGCTTCTACCTGATGACCCTGGCGCTCGGCTTCGGCGCGGCCGCCCTGGTCGGCCCGAAGGCCATCAAGGCGTCCAACGCGGCCGGCAACACCGCGGCCCCGCTGCTCGCCCAGGAACTCGGCGGCGGCGCCGGCTCCACCGGCGGCGCCATCCTGCTGGCGGTGATCTCGGCGGTCGCCTTCGCCACCATCCTCGCCGTGGTCGCCGGACTCACCCTGGCCTCCTCGGCCTCCTTCGCCCACGACCTGTGGGCCAACGTGATCCGCCGCGGCAAGGCCCCGGAGAAGGAGGAGGTCCGCTCGGCGAAGCTGGCCGCGGTGGCGATCGGCGCGATCGCCATCCTGCTGTCGATCTTCGCGGACAAGCTGAACGCCGCCGCCCTGGTCGCCCTGGCCTTCGCGGTCGCGGCCTCCGCCAACCTGCCGACCCTGCTCTACTCGCTCTTCTGGAAGCGGTTCAACACCACCGGCGCCGTCAGCTCGGTCTACGCCGGCCTGATCACCTCGGTCACCCTGGTGATCTTCTCCACGGTGGTCTCCGGCGGCAAGAACTCGCTCTTCCCGCACAGCGACTTCCACTGGTTCCCGTTGGAGAACCCCGGCCTGGTCTCCATCCCGGTCGGCTTCCTGGCCGGCTGGATCGGCACCCTCCTCTCCAAGGAGACCGCCGACCCGGCGAAGTACGCTGAACTGGAGGTCCGCTCGCTCACCGGGCTCGGCGCCCACTGACCGGAGCCCACTGGCCGGACGTACCCCGGACGGGTACCGCCCCGGTCGATAAGCTGGCCCGGCCCGCCCGCAACGGCGGCCGGGCCCGCGGGTTTTGAGCCCACGCACTCAGGAAGGGGGCCGCGATGCTGCTCGACACCTTCGGCCGGCAGGCCGTGGATCTGCGCGTGTCCCTCACCGACCGCTGCAACCTGCGGTGCACCTACTGCATGCCCGAGGAGGGCCTGCAGTGGCTGGCCAAGCCGTCCCTGCTCACCGACGAGGAGATCGTCCGGCTGGTCGGCATCGCGGTGCGCGACCTCGGCGTCCGCGAGGTCCGCTTCACCGGCGGCGAGCCGCTGCTGCGGCCCGGCCTGGTCGGCATCGTCGCCGCCTGCGCCGAACTGGAGCCCCGGCCCGAGCTCTCCCTCACCACCAACGGCATCGGCCTCGCCCGCACCGCAGCCGCGCTCAAGCAGGCCGGACTGGACCGGGTGAACGTCTCGCTCGACACCCTCGACGAGGACACCTTCCACACCCTCACCCGGCGGCGCCGCCACCACGACGTGCTCGACGGCCTGGCCGCCGCCGAGGCCGCCGGGCTCAGCCCGGTCAAGCTCAACGCCGTCCTGATGCGCGGCGTCAACGACCACGAGGCCGCCGACCTGCTCTCCTGGTGCATCGAGCACGGCTACGAACTGCGGTTCATCGAGCAGATGCCGCTCGACGCCCAGCACGGCTGGGACCGCTCGCAGATGGTCACGGCCGAGGAGATCCTCGCCCTGCTGCAGGACCGCTTCGACCTCACCCCGGAGCCGAGTGCGGCCCGCGGCGCGGCACCCGCCGAGCGCTGGTTGGTGGACGGCGGCCCCGCGCGGGTCGGCGTGATCGCCTCGGTGACCCGGCCGTTCTGCCGGGCCTGCGACCGCACCCGGCTCACCGCGGACGGGCAGGTCCGCAACTGCCTGTTCGCCACCGGCGAGACGGATCTGCGGGAGGCGCTGCGGTCGGGCGCCTCGGACGCGGAGATCGGCGAACTCTGGCGGAAGGCCATGTGGGGCAAGAAGGCGGGCGCCGGCATCGACGCCCCGACCTTCCACCAACCCGACCGCCCGATGTCCGCCATCGGCGGCTGAACGGCGCAGCCACCAGGGGCGCGGGGAACTGCGCAATTCGGATGCGGTCGCCGAGACGGATCAGGGGTCGGCCCGTGCTGCAGTGATGCCCGCTCCCGGCCTGCGCAGTTCCCCGCGCCCCTGGTGGTGTCCGCCACAGCCCCGCGCCCCCGGGGCGCTACTCCGTGAAGGGGAGGACTTCCTTCAGGAAGCCTCGGACGCCGAGGAACTGCGAGAGGTGCTCGCGGTGGTCGTCGCAGGCCAGCCAGGTCTTCCGGCGGTCGGGGGTGTGCAGCTTGGGGTTGTTCCAGACCAGCACCCACCGGGCGTCCTCGCGGCAGCCCTTCGCCGAGCAGACCGGCGGGCCGTCGGGGCCGGCGGAGGCGTCCGCGGTGCCGAAGAGGCCGAGCGAGGGGGTGTCCATGGTGGGCCGTCCTGGGGGGAGCTGCCGGAGCTGTCACGGCCAGTCTCGCACCTCGGGAAAGCGCTCCCGCACGCGGGCACGACGACGCCGGGCAGCCACGGGGGGAGCCGCCCGGCGTCGGTCTGTCGCTCCGACGGGGGATGCGGAGCGCGTACGCAGTATGTCACGCCACAACCCCCGTGTGGCTAGGCCTTTCATGATTAATCTGAGCCTCTGTTGAGGGTTCTGCCGGGCGAATGCTGACAGAACCGGACGGATCGGTAGACCCGTCCGTACGCGGCTCAGTCGGCGGCGGGGGAGTCCGTGCCGTCCCGGTCGGCGCGCGGGTCCGCGTCGGTGTCCGGGGCGGGGCGTCCGCCGCCGCCCGTTCCGCCGGGGCCGAGCATCAGCGGGGTCTCCGGCGGCACCGCGAAGGTGCTCGGCAGACCCGGGGCGCGCTCGCGGCCGGCGTTGGCGATCACCACCGCGAAGTACGGCAGCAGCACGCCGCCGGCCAGCGCGATGAACGCCAGGACCCGTTGGACGTCCCAGAGCACGACGGCCAGCAGCACGCAGAGCGTGCGGACCAGCATCGAGATCACGTACCGCCGCTGGCGGCCCCGCACGTCCTCCGTGAGGCCCGTCCGGGCCCCGGTGATCCGGAAGACCTGCCCGTTGCCGGAGTTCTTCGCCATGGTTACCGCCTTCGTCCGTCACCGCGCCCCCGTGGGTCCGGCCCATTCACGGTACGCCGTGCCGGACGTCACAGGGGCTCCGGGGCTCAGGCTTTCCGCAGGTAACCGGGCGGGACGGCGTCGGTCAGCCAGACGCCGTTGGCGCTGACCCGGAAGACGTGGCCGTCGCGGGCCATCGCGGCGGCGTCCACCAGCAGGACGACCGGCCGGCCGTGCCGGGAGCCGACCCGGGTGGCCGTCTCGGTGTCGGCGGAGAGGTGCACGTCCCGGCGGGCCATCGGGCGCAGCCCCTCGTGGAAGATCGCGTCCAGGACCCGCCCGGTGGTGCCGTGGTACAGCACCGCGGGCGGGTCGCTGGGCGGCAGGCCGAGGTCGACGTCGACCGTGTGGCCCTGGCTGGCGCGGATGGAGAGGCCGTCCTCGGAGAAGGCGAACCGGCGCTTGTTGTTCGTCTCCACGACGTGGTCCAGCTCGGCCCGGCTGACCGCCCGGCCGTGCCGGGCCAGCGCCGCGAGCAGGGTGTCCACCCCCACCCAGCCGGCCCCGTCCAGGGTGATGCCGACCGAGCCGGGGTCGTGCCGCAGGATGCGGGACAGCCGCTTGGAGACCCTGACCGTCTGCTTCTCGTCCATCGTTCCGGGAACCTCTCCCCCCGTGCCGGGCTCCGCTAGGAGGCCTGGCTGACCGAACTCATGTTGAAGTCGGCCACCCGGACCGGCGGCATCGCCGCCCGGGTGAACCAGTCGCCCCACTCGCGGGGCAGGCAGCGCTCGGTGCGTCCCACCTCGGTGATCCGTCCGAGGATGTCGACCGGCGACTCGTTGAACCGGAAGTTGTTGACCGCGCCGACCACTTCGCCGTCCTCCACCAGGTACACGCCGTCCCGGGTGAGGCCGGTGAGCAGCAGCGTCGCCGGGTCGACCTCGCGGATGTACCAGAGGCAGGTGAGCAGCAGGCCGCGCTCGGTGCGGGCGATCATCTCCTCCAGGGTGGGCGCGGACGACTGCTCCGCGGTCTCCAGGACGAGGTTGTCCACCGGCGGGTGCAGCGGCAGGCCGGTCAGGCCGGCCGAGTGCCGGGTGGTGAGCAGGTTGGCCAGCTCGCCGTCGCGGATCCAGTCGGTGGCGGTGAGCGGGTGGCCGTTGTCGAAGACCGAGTCGTTGTCGCCCGAGGAGTGGGTGAGGACGAACGGCGCGGCCTCCAGACCCGGCTCGGCCGGGTCGGAGCGCAGGGTCAGCGGCAGCGGGCTGAGCCGCTCGCCGACCCGGGTGCCACCGCCCGCCTTGGAGAAGACGGTGCGGCCCTCGGCGGCGTCCCGTCCGCCGGAGGACCAGCTGAGGTAGACCAGCAGGTCGGCGACGGCGGAGGGCGGCAGCAGCGTCTCGTAGCGGCCGGCCGGCAGGTCGATCCGCTTGCGGCCCCAGCCGAGCCGCCGGGTGAGCCCGGTGTGCAGCTCGGTGACGTCGACGTCGGTGAAGTCGCGGGTGGCCGCGCCCGCCCAGGCGGAGCCGGTGAGGTCGGCGGTCTTGGCGTTCAGCTCGACGGTGCCGGTCGGCTGGTCGTGCCGCAGCCGCAGGCCGGTGGAGGTGCCGAGGTAGCTGCTGGTCACCTCGTGCCGGGCGAAGCCGTACAGCAGCTCGCCGTTCTTGCGGGCCCGGGCGAAGGCCTCGCCGAGGGCCGGGGCGAAGGCCGCGAACACCTCGGCGGAGGTCTCGGCGGGCGGTGCGGTGAAGTCGGCCGAGGCCGGGCGGGACGGGATCAGCGGCTGGGCGTCCTCGGCGGGCCCGGCGTCGCGGGCGGCGGCCTCGGCGGCGCGGACCAGCGACTCGACCTCGTCGAGGGTGACGGCCTCGCGGGAGACCACGCCGGACGCGGTGCCCTCGGCGCCGTCCACGGTGGCGATCACGGTGAGCCGGCGGCCGCGGGTGACGCCGTTGGTGGTGAGGCCGTTGCCGGCCCAGCGGAGGTTGGCGGTGGAGTCCTCGTCGGCGATGACGACGCAGCCGTCCGCGCGGGACAGCTCCAGGGCGCGCTCGACCAGCTCGTGGGGCTTGACGGCGTTCATCAGTGACCGGCCTCCTGCTGGGTGTTGAGCACGTTGACGTTGCGGAACAGCGCGGACGGACAGCCGTGGCTGACCGCCGCGACCTGGCCCGGCTGGGCCTTGCCGCAGTTGAAGGCGCCGCCGAGCACGTACGTCTGCGGGCCGCCGACGGCGCTCATCGAGCCCCAGAAGTCGGTGGTGGTCGCCTGGTAGGCGAAGTCCTTGACCTGCCCGGCGAGGCGGCCGTTCTTGATCGCGTAGGCGCGCTGGCCGGTGAACTGGAAGTTGTAGCGCTGCATGTCGATCGACCAGGAGCGGTCGCCGACGATGTACAGCCCGTTCTCCACCTGGGAGACCAGCCCGTCCGTGGCGGGGCCGCCGGCGGCGGGCTGCAGCGAGACGTTCGCCATCCGCTGCACCGGGACGTGCGCGGGGGAGTCGGCGAAGGCGCAGCCGTTGGAACGGCCGAGGCCCTTGAGCCGGGCCATCGCCCGGTCCAGCTGGTAGCCGACCAGGACGCCGTCCTTGACGAGGTCCCAGGACTGCGTGGCGACGCCCTCGTCGTCGTAGCCGGTGGTGGCGAGGCCGTGTTCGGCGGTGCGGTCGCCGGTGACGTGCATCAGCTCGGAGCCGTACTTCAGGGTGCCGAGCTTGTCGAAGGTGGCGAAGGAGGTGCCCGCGTACGCGGCCTCGTAGCCGAGGGCGCGGTCCAGCTCGGTGGCGTGGCCGATCGACTCGTGGATGGTCAGCCACAGGTTGGACGGGTCGATCACCAGGTCGTAGCGGCCGGCCTCGACGCTCGGCGCCTTCATCTTCTCGGCCAGCAGACCGGGCAGCTCGGCGAGTTCGGCGTCCCAGTCCCAGCCGGTGCCGCGCAGGTACTCGAAGCCGCGGCCGGCCGGCGGGGCGAGGGTGCGCATCGAGTCGAAGGCGCCGGTGCGCTCGTCGACCGAGGTGGCCTCCAGCGAGGGGTGCAGCCGGATCCGCTGCTGGGTGGTGACGGTGCCCGCGGTGTCCGCGTAGAACTTGTTCTCCTGCACCGTCAGCAGGGCCGCGGACACGTGCGACACGCCCTCGGCGGCCAGCAGTCGGTTGCTCCACTCGGCGAGCAGGGCGGTCTTCTCCGCGTCCGGCACCTCGAAGGGGTTGACGTCGTAGGCGGAGACCCAGACCGCATCGGCGTGCACCGGCTCGTCGGCGAGCTCCACCGCCTCCTCGGAGCCGGCGGCACGGCTGATCCCGCCGGAGAGCCGGGCCACCGCCACCGCCTGCTCGGCGACCCGGGCCGCCGCGTCGGTGGTGAGGTCGACCCCGGCGGCGAAGCCCCAGGCCCCGTCGAGCAGGACGCGGACGGCGAAGCCGAGCTGCACCGAGTCCGAGGTGCCCGAGGGGCGGGCGTCACGCAGCCGCCAGGAGGCGCTGCGGACCCGCTCCAGGCGGAAGTCGGCGTGGCCGGCGCCGAGTTCGCGGGCCCGGCTGAGGGCGGCGTCGGCGAGGGCGTGCAAGGGGTAGCCGAGGAACAGCGGGTCGACGGTGCGGCTTGTGGGCGGCATCGGGCTCCCTGGGTCGGACGGTCGGGGGCGGCGGGCGCCCCCGGGCAGGGGAACCCGCATCGCATCATGGACCGCCGAACACACCCGGGGCCAGCGAATTCACCCGAAACCGCGCGCGTCGCCCGCCGCACCACCCGTACCGACGGACCGTCAGGCGACCGTCTCCCACCAGCCGTCCAGCTCCTGCGGCTGGTCGACGTCGACCCGCTCGCCGGGCCGCGGCACGACCAGCGGCACGGCCTGCGCCTTGGCCTCCACCAGCAGCCGCTCGATCGGCTCCGCCCACGGGTGCAGACCCAGGTTGAAGGTGCACCAGTGCACCGGCACCAGCAGCCCGGCCTTCAGCTCCCGGTGGGCGCGGACGGCGTCCTCCGGCGTCATGTGGATGTCGGCCCACGCCTCGTCGTACGCGCCGATCTGCACCAGCGCCGCGTCGAACGGGCCGTGCTGCTCGCCGATCCGCGCGTAGCCCTCGAAGTAGCCGGAGTCGCCGGTGTAGTACACCTTGCGGTTCGGCCCGGCGATCACCCAGGAGCCCCACAGCGTGGTGTTGCGGGTGGTGCCGCGGCCGGAGAAGTGGTGCGCCGAGGTCAGGGTGAGGGTGAGCGAGCCCAGGGTGCAGGTCTCGTCCCAGTCGAGCTCGATGATCCGGTGCTCCGGCACGCCCCAGCGGCGCAGGTGGCTGCCGATGCCCAGCGGCACCAGGAACGGCGCCGACTGCAGGGTGACCAGCCGCTTCACGGTCGCCATGTCGAGGTGGTCGTAGTGGTCGTGCGAGATCAGCACCGCGTCCACCGGCGGCAGCTCGGAGAGCGCGGCCGGCACGGGGTGCAGCCGCTTCGGGCCGACGTGCGCGGACGGGGAGCAGCGGTCGCTCCAGATCGGGTCGAGCAGCACCCGGCTGCCCTCGATCTCCACCAGCACGGAGGCGTGCCCGTACCAGACCACCTCCACCCCCTCGGCGGGCCGCTCGCCGTGCTGCGGGCGCACCGTCGGCACCGGCAGTGCGGGGGTGCGGCCCTCGCGGTCGAACAGCATCCGGCGGACCGTCTCGGCACCGGGCGTGGACGCGCGTGCCAGCTCCGAGGGGGCGTTGTGGAACACGCCGTCCCGGTACTGCGGGGAGCGGCGGATCCGCTCCTCGCGCTCGCCGTCCGGCCGTCCGCCGAACGCCGCCGGCAGGTCGCGCAGCGCCCACGCCGCGCCGCCCGCCGCGGCGGCCAGCGCGGTCAGGGCCAGCAGGCGGCCGCGCCGCCCGGTCGAACCGGTGGGCCGTACCTCGGTCATTCGTGCTCCCGCTCTCTCGTCACCGACCGTGTGCCGGGCCTCGCTGATGGTGCGGCCCGCGACCGGGACGCCCAGAGGGCAACGGGTACGGCCCGCCCGGTTGTTCCCGTCCAAGTCGGACGCGTTGTCGGGATGCGACAGTTCCCGCCGGACGGACCTGTGGGAGGTCGATTCGCCGCAGGATCACCGGGACCGATAGCGTCACAGTGCGTACGCGTCACGGCGTACCGCTGCGGCCCGGCGGCCAACCGGCCGCCGCTCGACGGGCCGCCGCCAACTACGGAGAGAGGTGGATCGTTGAGCCGCTCGGTTCTCGTCACCGGAGGCAACCGGGGCATCGGCCTCGCGATCGCCAAGGCCTTCGCCGAAGCCGGCGACAAGGTCGCCATCACCAGCCGCTCGGGCGAGGTCCCGGCCGAGCTGGCCGCGCACGAGGTCCTCGCCGTCAAGTGCGACATCACCGACGCGGCCCAGGTCGACGCGGCCTTCGCCGAGATCGAGGAGAAGCAGGGCGCCGTCGAGGTGCTGGTGGCCAACGCCGGCATCACCAAGGACACCCTGCTGCTGCGCATGTCCGAGGACGACTTCAGCTCCGTCATCGAGACCAACCTCACCGGCACCTTCCGGGTGGTCAAGCGCGCCGCGACCAAGATGCTCCGCGCCCGCAAGGGCCGCGTGGTGCTGATCTCGTCCGTGGTGGGCCTGCTCGGCTCGCCCGGCCAGGCCAACTACGCCGCCTCCAAGGCCGGCCTGGTGGGCTTCGCGCGCTCCCTCGCCCGCGAGCTCGGCTCCCGCAACATCACGATCAACGTGGTCGCGCCCGGCTTCGTCGACACCGACATGACCGCCGTGCTCAGCGAGGACCGCCGCAAGGAGATCGTCGCCGGCGTGCCGCTCGGCCGTTACGCCGCGCCCGCCGAGGTCGCCGCCGCGGTCCGCTTCCTCTCCTCCGACGAGGCCGCATACATCACCGGAGCCGTCATTCCCGTCGACGGCGGATTGGGCATGGGTCACTGAACCATGAGTGGAATCCTTGAGGGCAAGCGCATCCTGATCACCGGTGTGCTGATGGAGTCGTCCATCGCCTTCCACACCGCGAAGCTGGCCCAGGAGCAGGGCGCGGAGATCATCCTCACCGCCTTCCCCCGGCCGAGCCTCACCGAGCGCATCGCCAAGAAGCTGCCGAAGCCGGTGAAGGTCCTGGAGCTGGACGTCTCCAGCGAGGAGCAGCTGGCCGGCATCGCCGACCAGGTCCGCGAGCACCTGCCGACCCTCGACGGCATCGTCCACTCGATCGGCTTCGCCCCGCAGGACGCGCTCGGCGGCAACTTCCTCAACACCCCGTGGGAGTCCGTCGCCACCGCCATGCAGGTCTCCGCCTTCTCGCTGAAGTCGCTGACCATGGCGCTGCTGCCGCTCATGCAGGACGGCGGCTCGGTGGTCGGCCTGACCTTCGACGCGCAGTTCGCCTGGCCGAAGTACGACTGGATGGGCCCGGCCAAGGCCGCGCTGGAGGCGACCAACCGGTACCTCGCCCGCGACCTCGGCGAGCGCAACATCCGCTGCAACCTGATCTCGGCGGGCCCGATCGGCTCGATGGCCGCCAAGTCCATCCCGGGCTTCGGCGAGCTGGCCGACACCTGGAACCAGCGCTCGCCGCTCAAGTGGGACCTCTCGGACCCGGAGCCGGCCGGCCGCGGCGTCGTCGCCCTGCTCTCCGACTGGTTCCCGAAGACCACCGGCGAGATCGTCCACGTCGACGGCGGCCTGCACGCCATCGGCGCCTGACGCCCGGCGCACCCGGTGCGCCACTGAGGGGCGCGGGGCTCACCTGCGCGAAGGGTGAACCATAGGGGCGCGTGGGGGCACCTCCCGGCCGGAGGCCGGGGGAGAACCGCGCGCATCGGAAGACGGCCGAGCTCGGCCTCTCCCGTCCCGCGCAGTTCCCCGCGCCCCTTTTGGGTTTGCCCGAACGGACAGGGCCCGCCGCTCCCGAGTTGCGCAGTCCGCCGCGCCCCTGGAGTCGCTGCCCCTAGTCGCTCTGGGCGGCCTCGCTGCCGCAGGTGCCGATGGCGCGGCCGGCCTCGGCGGAGGCCCGCTGGGCGTCGCCGCCGCGGATGGCGTCGAGGATGCCGTCGTGGCCGACGTACCGTTCGGCGATCAGCTCGGGGCCGACGTCGTGCCGCAGGTGCGCCCGCATGACCTCCCCGAGGTCCGCGTAGACCGCGGCGAGCACCTCGTTGTGGGCGGCCGCGACCACCGCGGAGTGGAAGGCCGCGTCGGCCTGCACGAAGTCCTCCGGGTCGCCGGAGTGCCAGGCCCGCTCGCGGCGGTCGAGCGCCGAGCCGAGCAGTTCGAGGTCCCGGTCGGTGCGCCGGGAGGCGGCCAGCCCGGCGGCGGACATCTCCAGGGTGGCGCGCAGTTCCGCGACCTGGGACTGGTCGGCGCCCGCGAAGCGGCGGTGCATGACGCCGGCGAGTTCGCTGGTGGCCAGCACGTACGTCCCCGAGCCCTGCCGGATGTCGAGCAGGCCGTTGTGGGCGAGCGCCTTCACCGCCTCGCGGACGGTGTTGCGGGCGACGCCGAGCTGCTCGACGAGGGCGGCCTCGGTGGGGATGCGGGAGCCGACCGGCCATTCGCCCGAGGTGATCTGGGCCCGCAGCTGCGCGATGACCTGATCGGACAGCGGGGTTCGGCGGGTGCTGGACAGCGCCATGGCTCGGACTCCTCCTCTTCCTCGCTCCCCCGGGGGAGGAGCCTCAGACCTTAGCCGTTTCGGGACGTTCTGGGGCGAGCATTCATCCCATCATTCTATGATGGGCGCTATGTCGACCGCAGCGGACTCCGCCACCCACCGCCGCGCCGAGCCCGTCCCGGCCGCGCCCGCGCCCTCCCGCGCCCGTCTCCAGACCGTCCTCCTCGCCGTCGGCATCGCGCTGGCCGCCGTCAACCTGCGCCCCGTGGTCACCAGCCTCGGTCCGCTGCTCGACGACGTCCGGGCCGACCTCGGCATGAGCGCCGGCGTCGCCGGCCTGCTCACGGCGGTGCCCTCGCTCTGCTTCGCCCTGTTCGGCCTGGCCGCCCCCGCGCTCGCCCGCCGGATCGGCCCGATCGCGGTGGTCGCGGCCGGCATGGGTGCGATCACCCTCGGCGTGCTGGCCCGCTCCTACGCCGGCGGCACCGCCGTCTTCCTGCTGCTGACCGCCGTGGCCCTGGCCGGCGTCGCGGTCTCCAACGTGCTGCTCCCGGTGGTCGTGAAGCGCTGGTTCCCGCACCGGGTCGGCCCGATGATCGGCCTCTACTCAATGGCCCTGTCGGTCGGCACCTCGCTGGCCGCCGCCGCCACCGTCCCGCTGACCGCGGAGATGGGCGGCAGCTGGCGGGCCGGCCTCGGGATCTGGTCGCTGCTCGCCGCCGCGGCGCTGGTGCTGTGGGCGGTCGTCGCCCTGCTGCGCCGCGACCGCTCCGGCGCCGGGCGGCCTGCGGCGGGGGAGGGGCGGACGGCCGCGGAGCCGTCCGGGCCGATCGTCCGCAGCCGGACGGCGTGGGCGCTCGCCGTCTTCCTCGGCCTGCAGGCCACCAGCGCCTACGCCACGATGGGCTGGCTGCCGAAGATCTACCAGGACGCCGGGGTCTCGGACGGCGCCTCCGGCGTGCTGCTGGCCGTGGTCATGGCGGTGAGCGTGCCGGCCTCGTTCGTGCTGCCGAGCCTCGCCGCCCGGCGCGGCGACCAGCAGCTGTTCGTCGTGGTGCTCGGAATCTGCGGGATCGCCGGCTACACGGGCCTGGCGTTCGCCGCGGGCACCGCCTCCTGGCTGTGGGCCTGCCTGGTCGGCCTGTCGATGTGCGCCTTCCCGCTGGCCCTCACCATGATCGGCCTGCGGGCGCGGACCCCGGGCGGGGTGGCGCGGCTGTCGGCGTTCTCGCAGTGCGTCGGCTACCTGATCTCCATCCCCGGGCCGATCGCGGTCGGCGCGGTCTACCAGGCCACCGGCAGCTGGTACCTGCCGCTCGGCCTGCTCGCCGCCCTGCTGGTGCCGCAGATGGTGTTCGGCGCGCTGGCCGGTCGGCCCCGGCACATCGAGGACGAACTGCCCCGCGTCCCCGCCACGACCTGACCCCGGTTTCCGGACGGAACCGTCGGAATGCGACACTCTGCGCATGCCAGTTCTCGAACCCGAGCCGCAGGACGGCCAGAAGAAGCTGCTCCAGCTGATGGGCGTGATCGCCGGGGTGGTCGTGCTCGTCGCGGTGATCGCCATGGTCGCCGCCCGCCTGGGCTGACGGGGTCCGCACACCGTCCCCACTCCTGCGGGTGGCGACCGCGCGGACCCCGCGCCCGGGAGCGCATTTTCTGCAAAGCTCTAGGGGTATGAGCGCCGACACACCCCGAAGGATCATCGTTCTCCGTCATGCCAAGGCCGACTGGCCGAACCAGGTGGCCGACCACGAGCGGCCGCTGGCCGACCGCGGGCGGCACCAGGCGCCGGAGGCGGGCCGCTGGCTGGCCGATTCCGGCATCAACCCCGACTACGTGCTCTGCTCCACCGCGCTGCGCACCAGGGAGACCTGGAAGCTGGCGGCACACGAACTGCCCAAGCGCCCGCGCCGCACGGTCTACGAGGACCGGGTGTACGAGGCCAGCCCGGGCGAGATCATCGCGGTGCTCCAGGAGACCCCGGACGAGTTCGCCGACCTGATCCTGATCGGCCACAACCCGGGCGTGCTCGGCCTCACCCAGGTCCTCGCCGGCGACGAGGGCGACGTGGACGCGCTCAACCGGCTGAGGCTCAGCAGCTTCCCGACCGCCGCGATCGCCGTCCTCAGCTTCGCCGGCCCCTGGAAGTCGGTCGAGCCCGGGGTCGCCAAGCTGGACTCGTACCACACGCCGCAGGACTGAGGCCCGGGACGGCCGGTACGCCGGGACGGCCGGTACGTGAAGGGTGGCCGGGGCCTACGCCCGAGCCACCCTCCGTGCTGGTGCGGTGCCGCCGCCGGATCAGTCGGTGACGCTGCCGTCCAGGGCGTCCGCCGCCTCGACCTCGTCGCGGGTGATGCCCAGCAGGTAGAGCACGGTGTCCAGGAACGGCACGTTGACCGCGGTGTGCGCGGCCTCGCGGACCACCGGCTTCGCGTTGAACGCCACGCCCAGCCCGGCCGCGTTCAGCATGTCGAGGTCGTTGGCGCCGTCGCCGATCGCCACCGTCTGCGCCAGCGGCACCCCGGCCTGCTCGGCGAACCGGGCCAGCCAGCGGGCCTTGCCCGCGCGGTCCACGATCTCGCCGGTGACCCGGCCGGTGAACCTGCCGTCCGCGACCTCCAGGGTGTTGGCGGCGGCGTAGTCCAGCCCCAGCTGCTCGACCAGGTGGTCGGTGACCTGGGTGAACCCGCCGGAGACGATCGCCACCTGGTAACCGAGCCGCTTCAGGGTGCGGATCAGCGTGCGGGCGCCCGGAGTCAGCCGAACCTCGGCGCGGACCTTCTCCACCACGGCGGCGTCCAGCCCGGCCAGCAGTGAGACGCGGGCCCGCAGCGACTCCGCGAAGTCCAGCTCGCCGCGCATCGCGGCCGCCGTCACCTCGGCGACCTTCGCCTCGCAGCCGGCGTGCGCGGCGAAGAGCTCGATCACCTCGTCCTGGATCAGCGTGGAGTCGACGTCCATGACCACCAGGCGCTTGGCCCGCCGGTGCAGGCCGGCGCCGACCACCGCGATGTCCACGCCCAGCGCCGAGGCCTCCGGCGCCAGCCGGGCCCGCAGCTGCTCGGTCGGCAGACCGGAGACGGCCAGCTCCACCGCGGTCACCGGGTACTTGGCCAGCCGGAACACCCGGTCGATGTTGCCGCCGGCCTCGCTCACCAGCCCGGCCAGCGCGGCCACCGCCGCGGCGGTCAGCGGATGGCCGAGCACGGTGACGTGCGAGCGGCCCTCGCGGCGCGGCCGGTTGTCGCCGGTGCCGGAGATGATCTCGGCCTGCAGCTTGAGCTCCTCGGCCCAGCGGTGCACCGTCACGCGCAGCCCGCCCTCGGACGCCTGCCCGGAGGGCGGCGTGACCAGGGCGCACAGCGTTATCCGGCCACGGGTGACGACCTGCTCGATGTCGATCACGTCCACGCCGTACTCGGCGAGCGTGGCGAACAGGCCCGCGGTGATACCGGGGCGGTCCTTGCCGAACACCTTGACGAGCAGCGTCCGCTCGTCGTCGGTCCGTGGCTGCTGGGCGGGGCCGGGCTCGGCGGCCGGATCAGTCGCGTTCATGGTGCCTCCCACGCTACCCGCCCGGCGTGCGGTGCCACGCCCGGCGTCCGCACGCTGGGACGACGCGGCGGCCCCGATTTCGTTGCCGCCCGGTCACAAAGGCCGAGGTGACTTTCAGGTACGACCGCGGGGCTGGAATGATTCCCCCGTCAGATCAGACGCACAACTCCCCACGTGGGGAGCCAATCGGGGGACCGAGAGAGCGGGGGCAGGCGGACGTGCCGCAACTCGTACTGGAGCTCAACGGGCAGCAGACCGTCCTGGAGCCGGGCCGCGCGTACACCATCGGACGGGACCCGGCCTCGGACTTCACGTTCGAGGACGCCAGGGTCTCCTGGCGGCACGCCACGATCGCCTTCGACGGGGCGGGCTGGCAGCTGCAGGACCACGGATCCACCAACGGCACCTACGCGGGCGGTGCCCGCACCCAGCACGTGCCGCTCCACCCCGGTGCGGTGGTCAACCTCGGCAACGCCGAGAACGGGCCCCGGCTCGCGTTCTCCGCGCCGGCCCAGGCGCCCGCGCCGCAGCCCGGCGTGCACGAGGCCGTGACCAGCCGGGCCGCACCGCCGCCGGCCGCTCACCAGGCCCCGGCCAATCGGGCACCGGCCCAGCAGCCCTGGGCGCAGCACCAGCAGCCGCCCGTCCACCAGCAGTGGGACACCCCGGCGCCGCAGCCGGTCGTGCCGCACCAGGGGCAGCAGCACGCCCCCGTCCCGCCGCAACAGGGCCGGTCGCCGCTGCCGAACGGGCTCGGCAACCCGACCATGGTGCGCAACCTCACCGCCGGCATGCGCACCATCCGCATCGGCCGCGCCCTGGACAACGACATCGTCGTCTCCGACCTGCAGGTCTCCCGCCACCACGCGGAGCTGCGGCAGCTCGCCGACGGCCGCTGGGAGATCGTCGACCTCGGCAGCCACAACGGCATCTTCCTCAACGGCCAGCCGGTGCAGCGCCAGCTGATGGGCCCGCAGGACCGCCTGACGGTCGGCCACTCCAGCTTCGTCCTGGTCGGCGACCAGCTGCAGGAGTTCGTCGACACCGGCGCCGTCACCTTCTCCGCCCGCCACCTGACCGTCGAGGTCGAGTTCAAGGGCGGCAAGAAGGTCCTGCTCAACGACGTCTCCTTCTCCGTCCCGGAGAAGTCCCTGGTCGCCGTCATCGGCCCGTCCGGCTCCGGCAAGTCCACCCTGCTGCGCGCCCTGACCGGCTACCGCCCCGCCGACCGCGGCGAGGTGCTGTACGACAACCACAACCTGTACCAGCAGTTCGCCGAGCTCCGCTCGCGCATCGGCCTGGTGCCGCAGTCCGAGATCCTGCACAAGGAGCTCACCGTCCGCAGCGGCCTCAAGTACGCCGCCCGGCTGCGTTTCCCCGGCGACACCGAGGCCGCGGAGCGCGAGCGCCGGATCGACGAGGTGCTGTACGAGCTGCGCCTCGACAAGCGCGCCGACAACCGGATCACCGCCCTCTCCGGCGGTCAGCAGAAGCGCGTCTCGGTCGCCCTGGAGCTGCTCACCAAGCCGTCCCTGATCTTCCTGGACGAGCCGACCTCCGGCCTCGACCCGGGCATGGACCGCGAGGTCATGCAGACCCTGCGGGGTCTGGCCGACGACGGCCGCACCGTCCTCGTCGTCACCCACTCGGTGGCCGAACTCGCCCTCTGCGACCGGCTGCTGGTGATGGCGCCGGGCGGCTCGGTGGCCTACTTCGGCCCGCCGTCCGAGGCCCTGCACTTCTTCGGCTACGAGACCTGGGCCGACGTCTTCCAGGCCTTCGAGAACTACCCCGACCACGACTGGGCCGGCCGCTACAAGGGCTCCGTCCACTACCGGCAGTACTCCGCCGACGTGGACGCCCCCGTGCAGCACGCCACCCCGAGCGTGCCGCTGGCCCAGGTCCGCCCGCCGAAGCCGCAGAGCTGGGGCTCCCAGCTGTGGACGCTGATCAGCCGCTACCTCGCGGTGATCGGCTCCGACAAGGGCTTCATGCTGCTCTCCCTGGTGCTGCCGCTGGTCCTCGGCGGGGTCTCGGTGCTGATCCCCGACCACTGCGGACTGGCGGCCTGCCAGGCCTCCGGACGCAACGACATCGCCAAGATGATCCTGCTGGTGGTGGCCTTCGGCGCCTGCCTCTCCGGCTCGGCGAACTCCGTCCGAGAACTGATCAAGGAACGGGCGATCTACGAACGGGAACGGGCCACCGGCCTCTCCCGCTCCGCCTACCTGGTCTCCAAGATCGTCGTGCTCGGCCTGGTCAGCTTCGTCCAGGGCGGCGTCATCTCCGCGATCGCCTTCAAGACCCGCGACCTGCCCGCCGAGGGCCTGCTGCTGAAGAGCATGCCCGCCGCCGAGATGGCGATCGGCGTGATCCTGCTGAGCTTCACCTCGATGCTGGTCGGCCTGACCATCTCGGCGCTCGTGAAGACCGCCGAGAAGACCATGCCGCTGCTGGTCATGTTCGCCATCGTGCAGATGGTCTTCACCGGTGCCATCTTCCAGGTCTTCGACAAGCCCGGCCTGGAGCAGTTCGCCTGGCTGATGCCCGGCCGCTGGGGCCTCGCCGCGACCGGCAACACCCTCGACCTGGCCCACAGCTCCGCCGTCACCTACAACACCGACGTCCGCCCGCCCACGCCGGTCGTCGACCCGCTGTGGGACCACACCGTCGGCCACCTCTTCCTCAACTGGTTCGCCCTGATCGCCATCTCCGTCGGCCTCGCCTTCCTCATCCAGCGCTTCCTGCGCCGCCACGAGCCCGAGGTCATGCAGAAGGGCTGACACCCCGCACTGCACACCACGGGCGGCACCCCCGGCACCGGGGGCGCCGCCCGTCGGCGTACCCGGGCCGGAGGCCGCCGTACGCCCCCGGACCTAGGCCGGTCGCCCCATGCCCCGGCCCCTCGCCCGGCGGTAGCGTGGGGGCATGCCGCCCGAGGAACCCGCCCCCGCCTGCGACCCCTGCCTGGGCGGGATCGAGGCGATCAGCACCGCCGTGCTCGCGATGAGCCGTCACCTGGAGGTCCGCGAGGTCCTCCGGCGGATCACCGCCTCCGCCCGCAGTCTGCTCGGCGCCGAGTACGCCGCCCTCGGCGTCCCCGACGACCACGGCGGCTTCGCCCAGTTCGTCGTCGACGGCGTCACCGACGAGCAGTGGCGCGCGATCGGCCCGCTGCCCCGCCAGCACGGCGTCCTCGCCGCGATGCTCCACGAGCTGACGCCCACCCGGCTCGCCGACGTCCGCACCGCGCCCGACTTCGGCGGCTGGCCCGCGGCCCACCCCGAGATGACCGACTTCCTCGGCATGCCGATCGTCGACGGCACCGAGATCCTCGGCGCCGTCTTCCTCGCCAACAAGCCCGGCGGCTTCACCGCCCACGACGAGGAGCTCCTGCGGATCCTCGCCGCGCACGCCGCCATCGCCCTCTCCAACGCCCGCCTCTACGAGCGCAGCCGCGAACTCACCCTCGCCGGGGAACGCGCCCGCATCGCGCACGACCTGCACGACGCCGTCTCGCAGAAGCTCTTCTCGCTGCGCCTCACCGCCAAGGCCGCCGCCACCCTCGTCGACCGCGACCCGGACCGGGCCCGCGCGGAACTCGCCGAGGTCGCCCGGCTCGCCGCCGAGGCCGCCGACGAACTGCGTGCCGTCGTCGTCGAACTGCGCCCCGCCGCACTGGAGGAGGACGGCCTCACCGCCACCCTCGCCTCCCAGGTCCAGGTGCTCGACCGCGCGCACACCGCCGCCGTCAGCTTCAGCGCCCTGCACATGAGGGCGCTGCCCGCTGCCCAGGAGGCCGCCCTGCTGCGGGTCGCCCAGGAGGCCCTGCACAACGCACTGCGGCACTCCGGCGCCCGGACGGTCGACGTCACCCTCGCCGGGACCCCGGCCCGCGGCGCCGTCCTGCGGGTCGTCGACGACGGGCAGGGCTTCGACCCGGACTCCGTCCGGCGGGCCGGCCGCCACCTCGGCCTGGTCTCGATGCGGGACCGCGCCGCCGCCGTCGGCGGCACCCTCACGCTGGAGTCCGCCCCGGGCAAGGGGACGGTCGTGGAGATGGAGGTCCCCGGTGCCTGACAGCCGGTCGATGATCCGCGTGCTGCTGGTCGACGACCACCAGGTCGTCCGGCGCGGACTGCGCACCTTCCTGGAGGTCCAGGACGACATCGAGGTGGTCGGCGAGGCCGCGGACGGCGCCGAGGGCGCCGCCCTCGCCCAGCAGCTCGCCCCCGACGTCGTCCTGATGGACCTCAAGATGCCCGGCGTCGACGGCATCGAGGCCCTCAAGATCCTCCGCGACCAGGGCAACCGGGCCAAGGTCCTGATCGTCACCAGCTTCACCGAGCACCGCACCGTCGTGCCCGCCCTGCGGGCCGGCGCGGCCGGCTACGTCTACAAGGACGTCGACCCGGAGGCGCTCGCGGGCGCCATCCGCTCGGTGCACGCCGGACACGTGCTGCTCCAGCCCGAACTCGCCGAGGCACTGCTCTCCGACGACGGCCCGCGGCCCGCCCAGGGACGCGGCGGCACCCTCACCGACCGCGAGCGCGAGGTGCTCGGCCACATCGCGGACGGCCGCTCCAACCGCGAGATCGCCCGCGCGCTGCACCTCTCCGAGAAGACGGTGAAGACCCACGTCTCCAACATCCTCATGAAGCTCGACCTCGCCGACCGCACCCAGGCCGCCCTCTGGGCCGTCCGCAACGCCGAGGCGTAGGGCCGGGCACCTGCCGGGGGAGCACCCCGGGGGCGCCGGCCCGCGCCCCCGGTGGTCGGCCTACCGGGGCTCGTCGACGAGGGCGTTGTAGGCGGCGACCTGGGCGCGGCGGGCCGTGCGCTCCAGCGGGGCGAGGACCTCGCGGCGGGCCGCCATCTCCGAGGCGGAGACCGCCGCGCCGTGCCCGCCCGCGGCGATCGACAGCAGGGCCGACACCTGCCGGGCGGACTCCAGCACCCGCACGGCGCGGGCCGGGTACCCCGGCGCCAGCAGTTCGGAGTGCCCGCGCCGGCGGTACGACTCCAGCGCCTTCAGCGCCTCGGGCCCGGCGCCGGCGACATCGAGGCGGGTGAGCAGCACGGTGGCCTGCCGCAGCCCGTCCGCGAGCTCGAACTCGGCCTCGTGCAGCGAGGGGACGTCCGCCGGCGGGGTGTCGTTGACCTCCGAGCAGCGCCACAGCACGGTCGCCGAGCGGTCCCCCTCCGGTCCGAAGACGCTGATCTCGGGCACCAGCCCGATCGGTACGCCGACCGCCAGGACGGCCTCCCCGGCGCCCATCGCCCCGGCGTTGAACGGGGCCGGCCCGGTCAGCCCCAGCGGGTGGCCGGCCGAGGGCAGTGCGAGCCGCAACCCGCGGACGCCGAGGACGCGGAGCCGTCCGAGCGCCCAGGTGAGGCCGTGCAGCTCGCCGTCCGCGTCGCCGGGCAGGCCGGTGACCCGGTGGGACTCGTCGCCGCCGATGACGGCCGCGGCGGCGTCGTCGGGCGAGGCGGAGCCGGCGAGCAGGGCGTTGCCCCAGGCGGTGAGCCGGGCCGAGCGCGGCTCCTGGAAGGGATTGTCGGCAGGTGTGGCGAGCATCCCGCCAGCCTACGGACAACTCCGCCATCGGCGTGGCGTAGGTTTGGGCTGTGCTGTGCGCGGCGCATCCCGTCCCGCCCGCCGGACCGGCGGGAGTACGCTGCCCGCGCACCGACTGTCGAGACCACTGGACCGAACCCCGAGGCCCGATGCCGCCGGCCCTCGGACGGCCGACATCTGCATTGGGGAAGGCTAGGCATGAGTGACGTGCTGGAGCTCGTCGACGTTTCCGTGGTCCGGGAGGGTCGCGCGCTGATCGACCGGGTCTCCTGGGCGGTCGCCGAGGGCGAGCGCTGGGTGGTCCTGGGTCCGAACGGGGCGGGCAAGACGACGCTGCTGCAGGTCGCCTCCACGTACCTCTTCCCGACCTCCGGCACCACCGCGGTGCTCGGCGAGAAGCTCGGCTCGGTCGACGTCTTCGAGCTGCGGGCCCGGATCGGCCTGGCGAGCGCCGCGATGTTCGACAAGCTGCCCGGCGAGCAGACCGTGCTGCAGACGGTGCTGACCGCGGCCTGGGGCATGACGGCCACCTGGAACGAGCAGTACGACAGCAGTGACGAGGCCCGGGCGCTGGCCCTGCTGGACCGGCTCGGCATGGCCGGTTACACGACCCGCAAGTTCGGCACCCTCTCCGAGGGCGAGCGCAAGCGCACCCTGATCGCCCGCGCGCTGATGACCGACCCCGAGCTGCTGCTGCTGGACGAGCCGGCCGCCGGCCTCGACCTCGGCGGCCGCGAGGACCTGGTGCGCCGCCTCGGCGCGCTCGCCCAGGACGAGTACGCGCCGTCGATGGTGATGGTCACCCACCACGTCGAGGAGATCGCCCCGGGCTTCACCCACGTGCTGATGATCCGTCAGGGCAAGGTGCTGGTCGCCGGTCCGATCGACACCGAGCTGACCGCCCGCAACCTGTCGCTCTGCTTCGGCCTGCCGCTGACCCTGGAGCGCCGCGGCGACCGCTGGTCCGCGCAGGGCCTGCCGATGGGCTGACCGCCCGTCCGCGACGGCCGCCGGGCCGCGCACCCGCTCCGGCGGGCGCGCGGCCCGGCGGGCGTTCCGGTGCCCGCGGCGGCGCCGCCCGGCGGCGCTGAACCACTGAACTCCGCTGAACACCCGCTCCCCGTACGGGCGGCCGGTTTCCGCCTGTTCACCTGCGGGAAGCTAGGCGTCACAAGCATCCCCCTCCCTAGGATGGCGTCGTGGACAGCTGGATCTGGTGGCTCCTGGCCGCCGTCGGCCTCGGCATACCGCTGGTGATCACCGCGATGCCGGAGTTCGCCATGTTCGCGATCGGAGCGGGTGCCGCGGCGCTCACCGCGGCGCTCGGGGCCGGGGTGGTGCCGCAGTTCCTGGTGTTCGTCGCGGTGTCGGTCGCCCTCCTGGTGTTCGTCCGGCCGATCGCGTACCGCCAGTTGCAGAAGGGCCCGGCGATCAAGACGGGCATCGAGGCGCTCGAGGGCGCCACCGCAGTCGTACAGGAGAAGGTCGACGGGGAGGGCGGCCGGATCAAGCTCAACGGCGAGATCTGGTCGGCCCGGGCACTCCACCCCGGCAGTGTCTACGAGCCGGGGCAGCAGGTCGACGTCGTCGAAATCCAGGGCGCCACCGCCCTGGTCGTCTAGGGGAGAATCGTGGAACCCGTCCTCATCGTGCTGGTCGTCCTGGTCGTGGTGGCCTTCATCGCGCTGATCAAGACGATCCAGGTGATCCCGCAGGCCAGCGCGGCGATCGTGGAGCGCTTCGGCCGCTACACCCGCACGCTGAGCGCGGGACTCAACATCGTGGTGCCGTTCATCGACACCATCCGCAACCGCATCGACCTCCGCGAGCAGGTCGTGCCGTTCCCGCCGCAGCCGGTCATCACCTCGGACAACCTGGTCGTCAACATCGACACCGTCATCTACTACCAGGTGACCGACCCGCGGGCCGCGACCTACGAGGTCGCCAGCTACATCCAGGCCATCGAGCAGCTCACCGTCACCACGCTGCGCAACATCATCGGCTCGATGGACCTCGAGTCCACCCTGACCTCCCGCGAGGTCATCAACGCGGGCCTGCGCGGCGTCCTCGACGAGGCCACCGGCCGCTGGGGCATCCGCGTCAACCGCGTCGAGCTGAAGGCGATCGAGCCGCCGACCTCCATCCAGGACTCGATGGAGAAGCAGATGCGCGCCGACCGCGACAAGCGCGCCGCGATCCTCACCGCCGAGGGCGCCCGGCAGGCCCAGATCCTGCGGGCCGAGGGCGAGAAGCAGGCCGCCGTCCTGCAGGCCGAGGGCGAGGCGCAGGCCGCGGTGCTGCGCGCCGACGGTGAGGCCGCCGCGATCCGCACCGTCTTCGAGGCCATCCACGAGGGCGACGCCGACCAGAAGCTGCTCGCCTACCAGTACCTGCAGACCCTGCCCGAGCTCGCCAAGGGCGACTCCAACAAGCTGTGGATCATCCCGAGCGAGGTCGGCGACGCGCTCAAGGGCCTCGGCGGCGCCTTCACCGGCCTGACCGGCGGCAACGGCGCCGGACCGGCCGCCGCGGCCGCCCCGCGCCCGGTGGACACCGAGACCAAGCACATCGCCCGCCCCCGGGTCGAGACCACCCGCGAGTACCCGCGGATCGACCCCGAGTGAGCCGGCCGTAAGGCCCCGGCAGACCCCTCCGGCCTGCGCCGCCCGTACCGGGCCGGCGCAGGCCGGCTCCGCATGTCACACCCGGGCATGTCACACCCGCACGGGCTGCGTCGTCCCCCTGGCATGAGAATCGCCATCGTCGGAGGAACGGGGACGCTGGGAAGCCACGTCACCGAGGAACTGCGCGCCCGCGGCCACGAGGTCCGGGTGCTGAGCCGCCGCTCGCCCGAGCACCCGGTCGACCTGACCACCGGGGCCGGACTGGCCGCCGCCCTGGCCGGCTGCGAGGTCGTGGTCGACGCCGCCAACAGCCGCTCGGCGAAGGGCGCCGAACGCACCCTGGTCGACGGCACCAGGAACCTCCTCGCCGCCGAACGCGCCGCCGGCGTCGGCCACCACGTCTGCGTCTCGATCGTCGGCTGCGACCGGGTGCCGGTCGGCTACTACGCGGTGAAGACCGCCCAGGAGCGGGCCGTCGCCGAGGGCCCGGTGCCGTGGACGGTCGTCCGGATCACCCAGTTCCACGAGCTGATCGGCGAGGCCTTCGCGGCGCTCGGCCGCTGGCGCCTGCTGACCGTGCCGAAGGCCCGGCTGCAGACGATCGCCGCCGTCGACGCCGCCCGCGCCGTCGCGGACGCCGCCGAACGGCCCGCCCGCCTCGGCCGGACGGAGGCCGCCGGCCCGGAGACGGCCGACGCCCGCGAACTCGCCCGCACCTGGCGGGCCGTCACCGGCCGCCGCGTCCTGCAACTGCCCCTGCCGCTGCCCGGTGCCCTCGGCCGGGCGCTGCGCGCCGGCGGCCTCACCGCGGACCGGCCCGACACCCGCGGCACGACGACCTTCGCCGACTGGCTGGCGGGTGCCGCCGCCACCACCACTACCGCCGCCACCGCCACCGAACCAAACCGCACGCCCGCCCGGTGACCACCCGGCCCCGCGGGAGGGCGGCGAGCCCCCGCGGGGCCGGAGCGGTCCGGATCGTGGATCACCCCTGGCCCGGCCCTCCCTCCTCCGGCATGATCCTTAGTGACAGGAGCGAAGGAGGGAATCACGGATGTCGGTCTGGGAAGCGCTGGCGGTCCTGCTGGCCGGTGTGGGTGCGGGCACCATCAACACCGTCGTCGGCTCCGGCACGCTCATCACCTTCCCGGTGCTGCTCGCCCTCGGCCTGCCGCCCGTCACCGCCAACGTCTCCAACACCCTCGGCCTGGTGCCCGGCTCGATCAGCGGCGTCATCGGCTACCGCCGCGAACTCACCGGCCAGCGCCGCCGGCTGCTCCGCCTCGGCACCGCCTCCCTGATCGGCGGCCTCACCGGCGCCTACCTGCTCACCAAGCTCCCCAGCAAGGCCTTCGACGCCATCGTCCCCGCGCTGATCCTCTGCGCCCTCGTGCTGGTCGTGATCCAGCCGCGGGTCTCCCGCGCCGTGGCCGCCCGCCGCGGCCGCGGCGGAGGCAGCAGCAGCACCGAGGGCGGGCCGCTGCTCTTCGCCGGCGTCCTGCTCGCCGGCGTGTACGGCGGTTACTTCGGCGCCGCCCAGGGCGTCCTGCTGCTCGCCCTGATGGGCATGCTGCTCCAGGACGACATGCAGCGGATCAACGCCACCAAGAACGTCCTCGCCCTGATCGTCAACGGCGTCGCCGCGGTCTTCTTCCTCTTCGTCGCCCCGATCGACTGGACGGCGGTGCTGCTCATCGCCGCCGGATCGGTGGTCGGCGGCCAGATCGGCGCCAAGGTCGGCCGCCGCCTGCCCCCGCCCGTGCTGCGGACGGTCATCGTCGTGGTCGGCCTCGCCGCCGTCACCCGGCTGCTGCTCACCTGACACCCGTGTCGCCCGGCCGCGGCGGCCCCGCCTTCCTATGCTCCTTGTGACGCACCCCGCGGCCGGCGGCCCGCCCGCCGCGGGCCCGCCAGCGACCCACCGGGAGCACCCGTGAGCCGAACCCGGCTGACCGAGGACGAGATCACCACCGCCCTGGCCGCCCTGCCCGAGTGGCACCGCGAGGGCGAGGCGATCGTCCGCACCGCGGAGACCGCCAGCTTCATGACCGCGATCCGGGTCGTCGACACCGTCGCCGTCGCCGCCGAGGAACTCGACCACCACCCCGACATCGACATCCGCTGGCGCACCCTGCGCTTCGCCCTCTCCACCCACAGCGCGGGCGGCCTCACCGGCCTCGACACCACCCTCGCCGCCCGCATCGACGACGTGCTGCGCACCACGTCCTGAGGCCCGGTCAGCCCGCAGCGCACCCCGTTCCGGCGGGGTGCTCCGGCCGCCATGAGATGCTGGGCGCTTGCAGCAGCAGTCGGGACGGACGGATTTCATGGCTCAGGACCCTCCCCGGACGTACGACCAGGGGTACCCGCACGACGGCACCGGGCAGCAGCCCGCCGCCGGCCAGGACCACCAGCAGCAGCAGGGCTGGTACCAGCCGCAGACGGACCAGCCGGCCGACCAGTGGACGGCCGCCCAGCAGCAGCCGTACCAGGCCGGGGCGGACCAGCAGGCCTGGCAGCAGGGCGCCGACCAGCAGGCATGGCAGCAGCAGACCGCCGCCTGGGACCCGCAGACCGCCCAGGCCTACCAGCAGCAGGCGTACCAGCAGCAGGGCTACGACCAGCAGGCGTACCAGCAGCAGGCGGGGCAGCAGGGCTACGACCAGCAGACGGGCCAGCAGCAGGCGTACGAGCAGCAGACGAGCCAGCAGGGCTACTACGCCGGCGGCTACGAGCAGATCCCGCAGCAGCAGACCGGCGACCCCTACCAGGCGAACGCCGGATACACCGACCCCTACGCCGCCTACGGCGCGAGCTCCACCGGCACCGCCGACGCGTACGCCCAGATCACCCCCGAGCCGTCGCTCTACGCCCCGGCCGACCAGGCGCAGGACAGCTGGCAGACCCAGCAGCAGGAGATGCCGACCGTCGGGTTCCCGGACACCAGCGGCCGGGGCACGGCCTTCCCGGGCGGCCCCGACGGCAGCCCCGAGGCCGGTTCCGTGGGCACCCTCAGCCCCTACGTCGTCACCCGCGACGACAGGTACGGCGACGACCGCGACGACACGGACGGCAACGGGCCGGCCGGCCGCCGCTCGATCGCCGACCGCGCCCGGGCCGCCGCGACCGCCGTCGTCTCCGCGGACCACGGACCCGGCCGCCGCACCCTGCTGATCCGGGCCGGCGCCGGCGCCGCGGCGCTCGCCGTCCTGGTCACCGCCGCCGTCCTGGTGACCGGCGGCGACGACGGCGAGAAGTCCGGCGGGGGCGGCTCGGACTCCGCCGCGGCCCGCACCTACACCGTCGCCCATGCCAAGGCCTGGGCCGCCAAGCCCGCCGCGGGCGCCCCGGCCTCCGCCGACGACACCCTCGCCGGCTCCTGGATCACCGCCGACGCGGTGGTCCGCGCCGACGGCACCGGCGTGCAGGCCTACGCCCTCGCCGACGGCAAGCCCACCTGGTCCGTCACCGCCCCCAGCCAGGGCGCCGCCCCGTGCGGCCTCTCCCCGACGGTCAACACCGCAGGCCTCGGCGGCGTGCTCTTCCGGAACGGCAGCGACCCCAAGAGCCCCTGCACCGTCCTCGCCGCCGTCGACACCAAGACCGGCAAGACCGCCTGGACGAAGAACCTCTCCGACACCAAGGACGGCTACGACGCCAAGGTCTCCGTCCTCGACGACAAGGTCGTCGCGGTCGGCGAGGACAAGGCCTTCGCCTGGGCCGCCGCGGACGGCAAGGACCTCTGGCAGTACACCGGCCAGGGCAAGTTCTGCAGCCTCTCCGGCGGCGCGAGCGGCGCCACCGTCGTGCTGCACAGCAGCTGCGCCGACAGCACCCCCACCGACCAGGCGGTCGCCCTCAACGCGGCCGACGGCAAGGTGAAGTGGTGGCGCGGGCTGAACAACAAGCCCAAGACCGTCACCGTGCTCTCCGCCGAACCCGCCGTCGTCGCGACCACCGGCGAGAAGCCCGCCGACGACCGGATCTTCGCCTGGGGCACCGCCGGCGACCCCGCCGCCGAGATCCCGGTCACCGGCGACGCCGGCCGCCTCGACGTCGGCCGCGGCACCTTCGACACCGCGCCGACCGTCTTCTTCCACCAGAACACCATGGTCGCCGCGCTCGGCCCGGCCGACGGCGTCGGCCCGGCCACCTCGGTCACCGCCTACGACCTCGCCACCGGCAAGCCCACCTGGACGACCGCCGTCGCGGAGAAGCGCAAGTCCCGCGCGGTCGGCCTGGACGGCGGCGGCCTGCTGCTCGCCGTCGACGAGCGCCTCGACCAGCCCGCCCACATCAGCCGCTTCGCCCTCGTGGGCGGCCAGGAGACCCAGGGCGGCGCCTTCCCGCTGGGCACCGGCTCGCTGCTCACGGCCGGCCGGCTGCTCTCCGCCGACGGCAAGGTCGTCGTGCTCCCCGAGCACTCGGCCAACTTCGGCAGCGCCACCGCCTTCCAGGCCAAGGGCTGACACACCGCACGCCGCCGGCCGGCCCGTCCCCCGATCGGGCCGGCCGGCGGCGTGGGTGCACGGGGACGGGTCTCCGTCCCCGGTATGCGGCCGGCGCCCGTGCGGGCACCGGCCCGTCGGGCAGCGCCGGTCGGGCGCCGACGGTCAGGCGCTGGCAGGCAGCCAGGCGGCGAGCTCACGCAGCTCACTGCCGCGCAGGCCGAGGGCGAGCATCAGCGTCGCCTCCGGCGTCGGCTCGAACGGCCGCCGCAGCAGCTTCATCCCGGCCTGCTCGGGCGTCCGGTCGGCCTTGCGCTGGTTGTCCTCCGGGCACGCGGCCACGGTGTTCATCCAGCTGTCGGCACCACCGCGCGACTTGGGCACCAGGTGGTCCACGGTGGTCGCCCGGCGGCCGCAGTAGGCGCACTGGTGCTGGTCCCGGACGAGCACGCCCCGCCGCGACCACGGCGCGTGTTGTCGGAAGGGCACCCGCACGTACCGGTTCAGCCTGATCACCCGGGGGACCGGAACGGCCACACCGGTACCGCGCACCATCCCCAGCGGATGGGCGTGCTCCACGACCGCCTTGTCCTGCAGGACGAGCACCACGGCGCGCTTCAGCGACACCGTCGTCAGCGGCTCGTAGCTCGCATTCAGTACCAGCGTGTTGCGCATCGTTCCGGCCACCTCCCCTGTGCGGTCGTGCCGCCAGGCACGACCGTCCCGTCCTCGCCGCACTCGGCGGTGGGTCCACTGTGAACTCGCGTGGCCACCGGCAACAACGGAATTTCCGTCCGCCCCCGGCCGGGCCGAAATCCGCTGGCCCGATGCGCGTACTCTCTAGAACGCTGGAGTCGTCCAGGCGCGGGGCCCACGGCGGGCCGCGGACAACGCCGGACGCGACCGAAGGAGAAGCGTGACCGTGACGGACATCGTCGACGAGCTCCGGTGGCGTGGGCTGATCGCCCTGTCCACCGACGAGGACGCACTGCGCAAGGCGTTCGCGGACGGCCCGGTCACGTTCTATTGCGGCTTCGACCCGACGGCGCCCAGCCTGCACCTCGGCAACCTGGTGCAGATCCTCACCATGAAGCGCCTGCAGCTGGCCGGAAACCTGCCCCTCGGCCTGGTCGGCGGGGCCACCGGCCTGATCGGCGACCCCAAGCCGACCGCCGAGCGCGTGCTCAACGACCCCGAGACGGTGGCCGGCTGGGTGGAGCGCCTGCGCGGCCAGATCTCGAGGTTCCTCGACTTCGAGGGCGAGTACGCGGCCCGCATGGTCAACAACCTGGACTGGACGTCCGGCATGTCGGCGATCAGCCTGCTGCGCGACGTGGGCAAGTACTTCCGGGTCAACAACATGATCGCCAAGGAGGCGGTCGCCCGCCGGCTCAACTCCGACGCGGGTATCAGCTACACCGAGTTCAGCTACCAGATCCTCCAGGGCATGGACTTCCTGGAGCTGAACCGCCGCTACGGCTGCGCCCTGCAGACCGGAGGCAGCGACCAGTGGGGCAACCTCACCGCCGGCACGGACCTGATCCGCAAGGCCGAGGGCAAGTCCGTGCACGCGCTGGCCACCCCGCTGATCGTGAAGGCCGACGGCACCAAGTTCGGCAAGACCGAGTCCGGCACGGTCTGGCTCGACCCCGAGTTGACCACCCCGTACGCCTTCTACCAGTTCTGGCTGAACGCGGACGACCGGGACGTCTCGAACTTCCTGCGGATCTTCTCCTTCCGCTCGCGCGAGGAGATCGAGCAGCTGGAGCGGGACACCGCCGAGCGTCCGGCCGCGCGCCTCGCCCAGCGGGCCCTCGCCGAGGAGCTCACCACGATGGTGCACGGCGCCGAGCAGTACGAGCGGGCGGTCGCCGCCTCCAAGGCGCTCTTCGGCCAGGGCGACCTCGCCGACCTGGAGCCGGCCACCCTGGCGGCCGCGCTCGCCGAGGTGCCGAAGGCCACGGTCACCGAGCTCCAGTCGGTCGTCGACCTGCTGGTCGAGACCGGGCTCGCCCCGAGCCGCTCGGGTGCCCGCCGCACCATCAAGGAGGGCGGCGCCTACCTGAACAACGCGAAGGTCACCGACGAGGAGGCCGTCCCGGCCGCCGAGGACCTGCTGCACGGCCGTTGGCTGGTGCTGCGGCGCGGCAAGCGCAATCTCGCCGCGGTCGAGGTCGCGTCGAACTGACGTCAGGTGGCTTGAACCGCACCGCGGTTGAGCTGCCACGACACCCCACAGGGGCCGGATCCAGCCAGATCCGGCCCCTGGTGTTTGACGCTCGCAGTCCAGTGCCCTAACGTTGGACGAGTCGCCGAAACTGGTTGCGAACCGGTAACGGCCCCCTTCCTCCGACGAGTCGACCGTCGCACACCCCTTCGAGAAATCGACCGGGAAATGCGCGCGAAAAACTCTGGTAGAGTTCGGGAGCGCCGAAAGGCGAAAGTGAATCCGATGAAACAGACTCCGGAAAGCGGAGCGGAAAACATCTGATAAGCTGGAAACACGGAAGAGCGAAACGCCCGGAGGGTCCGCTGGAAGGCGGTCCGAAGGAAGTGTCCGTTCCTTGAGAACTCAACAGC
>NZ_JBFBJY010000051.1:0-60060 GCF_040702125.1 Kitasatospora sp. NPDC085895
CGGTGCGCTGGCGGTAGTCGGGGGCGAAGTGCCGGTCGGCGGCCTCGTCCAGGTCGAGGCCCGGAGTGAGGAGCAGGTCGGTGAGGGCGGCGCGGATGTCGGTGCGGGTCATGGTGGTTCCTCCGGTGGCGTGCGGGAGCGTCCCGCCGTGGATCGAGGGGGATGCGTGCCTGAAGCACGCTTATGACTGTACAGCAGAAGCGTGCGCGGCGCACGTATCTGCGTCCCCGGATCCGCCCCGACCCCACCGGGTCAGGCGCCGCCCCCGCGGCGACCGGCCGCACGCAGGGCGGCGGCCCGGTGCCGGATCGGTTCCGCGGCGGGGAGCGCGTGGAGCGACTCCCACGGGTAGCGGGAGCTGAACCCGCCGAGCTCCTCGAAGTGCCGGTGGGCGTGCCGGCGCATCCCGGCGAGACTGAACGCCGCGGCGAACACCGAGTGGACGTTGGCGCGGGCGCCGCCGGGACGGTGCGCCGGGTGCAGGACGGACGCCTCGGCCGCGGCCACGAGCGAGGCGCGGACGGACGGGCGGCGCCACTGGACGAGGCGGGCGCTCCGGCCGGCGGCCATCCAGCGTTCCAGCTGTGCCTCCACCCCGATCACCGCGCCGAGCCCGCCCGGCGGGGCCTGCTCGCGGCACTCGCGCGAAGTCGTCGACCGCCCGCCAACTGCCGCCCCACTTCGGGCAGAGCTGCTGGAGGACCTGGTGCTGGGCGGCGAAGTGGTCCGGGCTGTCGGCCGCGAGGCGGTCGTAGCGGCGCCCGGTCCCGGTCTGTCCGAGCTGGAGGCCGCGGGAGGTCATCAGACCGAGGTGCCGGGCGAGCACGGCCTGCGGGTCCAGCCGCAGTGCGTGGTAGAGGAGTTGCTCGGCCTGGTGGAGGTGCTGGTGGAAGCGGCGGAACCGGTCGGCGGAGACGTGCTCGGCGAAGTGGCCCGTCCGGATCGCCCAGCCGACGTTGATGTGGTGGTGGGCGAGGAGCGTCCTCGGCAGCACCGAGCCCGGACCGCCGCCACCCGCCTCCACGGCCGGCTTCAGCAGCCGGTCGATCCGGGGGAGGTCGGCTACCGCGACGGAGGCCGCGACGCGGGCCTGCGGGTCCTCGATCGCGTCGAACACCGCCTGCACCGCCGCCCAGTCACCCGCCAGCGCGGCATCCCGTGCCCGGCCGGCCTCGGGCACGGCCCGGTACAGGTCGAAGACGGGCGCGAAGGGCGCAGCGGCGGAAGGCGTGCGCAGATGACGGGGACCCGAACCGCGGAGTCGATCAACGGGGTGCCCGGGGCCGGGCCCGGGTCCCGGCCCCCGGGCGGGAGCGCTCCTCGGGGGGTCAGGGGCGGCCGAGGAGCGCCGCGCCGGCGACGGTGTCCGTCCGGGCGGTGAAGAACTCCGCGAACGCGGTGACGAACTCCTCCTCGCTGATCCTGCCGTCGCCGTCGGCGTCCAACTGCCGGAACCCGTCGTTGAGTTCCGCCGGATGGACACGGGAGCCGCCGAACAGGACACGGTACTCGTCCGCGCACAGGTGGCCGGTGCCGTCGGTGTCGGCGGCCCGGAACAGGGCACGCACCGCGGGCTTGAGACCCTCGTCCAGGTAGGCCGGGTCCCGGTCGACGCCGCCGAGCATCGCGGAGACGAACTCCGCGCAGTCCACGGTGCCGTCCCCGTCGGCGTCCACGGCCGAGCAGAGGTGCTTCCACCAGGTCTCGAACGCGGAGTACAGCACGTCTTCCCGCTCGACGGGGAGTTCGAGCTGCCAGCAGACGTTGTGGACCATCGCCTGGAGGTCGGCCGAGTCGACCCGTCCGTCGCCGGTCTGGTCCAGCACCTGGTGGAAGAAGGTCTCCAGGCGGGCCCGCCGGGAGTCGGCGACCCGGGGCGGGGGCACCGGACGGGCGGACGTGCGCCGCGGAGCCGGCCGACCGCCTTCGGCCGGGCGGTGCCGGTGGCGCAGATGGTCGGGGAGACGGGTCATGACGTGCCGCAGGCCGTGGTGCAGCGTCCAGGACAGTGCGGCGGCGGAACGCGTCCGACGGGTGCCGAAGGTGTCGTGCCAGACCGGCGGCAGGTCGGCCAGCGTCAGGCTGCTCAGCGCGCGGGCCGCCACCACGCGCAGCAGCGGCCAGGCGGGCCGCAGCCGCCCGAGCCTGCGCGGGGCCGGTGCCTCGCGGAGGATCTCGAACAGCAGGTAGCGGACCTGGTCCCCGTACTCCAGGACCTCGCGGACACCCCGCTCGATGTACGCCGGAACCTCGGCCGCGGTCGGCGGGAGCGCCTCGCCGGGGATGTCGAGCGCTTCGCAGATGTCCCTGAACTCGGCGTAGAGCTCGTTCAGTTCGGTGGGCGAGAGCCGCGCGCCGGACAGCTCGTGCATGGCGGTGATGGCCTCGTACAGCGTCACCATCACCCAGGCGCGGACCTCCGGGTCCTCGGCGGTGTACGGGCGTCCGGCGTGGTCGGTGCCGTGGATCCGGCGGTGGGTACGGGCCAGCCGGGCCACCTCGAGCCGGCGTTCCTCCGGCCCGACGGAGAACAGCCTCGCGCCGCTGTCCACGGTGTGCTCGATGCGCCGCCACGGGTGCGCCCGGTAGGTCGAGTACCGGGCCATGCCGGCCGCGACGGCCGGATGGGCGGTCTGCAGGACGAGCAACCGCCAGGCGACCAGTCCGATCCGCCATTCGCCGAGGCTCCGGCGCAGCGGGCCGCGGATGTCGGACGGGGGTGTGGACGTCATGGGGGCTCCAGGGGCGCGAGGCGGGTCGACAGCACGTACAACGGGCTGCGGGGCCCGGCGGCACTGTGGATCACTCCTCCGTGCCGCCGTCGAACCTCCGCCCGCCCGCCGGTCCGCCCCTGCACGTGGCGGGTGGCGGGTGGGGGTGACGGGTGCGGGCACGGCACCCGCGATCGTCGCCCCGGGTTCCCCGGGAGGTCGCGGACGCGACGGCGGCCGTTGGCCGACCGCTGCCACGCTCACGGGCGGATCCGCCCCGATGCGAGGAGTGCCATGAGAGTCATCCCCCCGTCCCGCCGTACCGCGGCTCTCGGTGCGGCCGTCGTCGCGGTCGTCGTGGCCGCGCCGGCCGCGCAGGCCGCCTCCGGCGCGCCGGGCACCCGGCCCTCGTTCTGTCACCACGACAACCGCTCCACGCCGTTCGCGCAGTACCTGTGCGCCGAACCCGGCGAGCTGCTCGACGTCCGCATCGGCGACGTACACCCGACCCAGCCCTCGCTGGGCTACGACGAGGTGTACTACAAGCTCGGCCGCTACACCCTCGGCAAGGACGCGATCAACAAGAAGTTCAGCGACTGGTGCGAGGCCGACGGCCGCATCGACGCCGTCGCCGCGCAGCCCGGTGCGCGCCTGGACGACCCGTCCTCCTTCACCTGCCGCCTCCCCGTCGGCGCCGAGACGGCGGACAGCGTCGCGCCGATGAAGACGGTCGTCATCGGCCCGCACGGCGAGCCGTTCCTCACCGACGGGCACCACACGCTCACCTCCTTCTACGAGACCCCTGACGGCGGCGCCGACCTGCACGTCCGGCTGCGGGTGCTGGCCAACTACAGCGACCTCACCCGCCAGGCGTTCTGGGACGAGATGCAGGCGCACAAGTGGGTCTACCTGCGCGACCCCGAGGGCGCCCCCGTCGCGGTGAACAAGCTGCCGACCGGTGTCGGGCTGGCCAACTTCGGCGACGACAAGTACCGCGGCCTGCTCTACTTCGGCCGCGACATCGGCTACACGCAGAACGACCTGCCGTTCCAGGAGTTCTACTGGGGCAGCTGGGTCCGCGACTCGAACGCCGTCGACCTGTCCGGCTGGAACCCGAACGACCTCGGCAGCTACCTCGGCACCGTCCAGGGCCTGACCCGGGCGATGACCGCGCTGCCGAAGGACGCCGTCGTCGACAGCGGCTTCGACGCCGCCGACCTCGGCGCACTGGACCAGTGGAACGCGGGCAAGGCCGCCGACAAGGGCGAGTTCGACAAGCTGAGCAAGCCGTACTCCGACCCCAAGCCCGGCAAGCTCGCCTACGCCCTCGAGTACAAGCACGTCCACGGCCTGGGCTGACCCACCCCGCCGCCCGGTCCCCGCCGACCCCCGAGGGGTACGGCGGGGACCGGTCGGTTTCGCGGGCGGCGCCGCCGTGCGGCAGGCCCGTTCCGGGTGAGCCGCCGGGCCGGGGCGCTCACAGGGCGGCGAGGATGTCCTTGAGCAGGCGCCGGAGCTTCTGCCCGGTGCTCGCGGTGGCCCGCCAGGCGAGTTCCGCCTCGACACCGGCCCGGGTGACGGCGAGTTCCGTGCCCGTGGTGCGGACCAGGTCGATCCGGTGGGTGACGTACGTCAGCACGTTCAGGTGGTAGGGGCCGATGCCGAGACGCGCCGCGGCCTCCTCGAGCGTCATCCACGGCCCCTCCGCCGGCAGACCCCGGTACGGGAAGGGGATCTGCGGCAGCCGATCGGTCCACGTCTTCACCGGGGCATTGTCCTCGACGCCGGCACCGATCCCGCGCCCGCCCCGGCCTTGCGGTGGGGGGTGTGCGGAGTAATGATGATTACATGATTACGTCGGAGCAGGAGGCCCTGCGCGGCTGGTTCACCGGGCGGCTGCCGGAGGGGCTGTACAGCGAGTTGGTGGAGATCACCGTGGACCGGGAGGAGATCACGGTGATCGGGCGGATCCCGCCGCCGGAGTTGGCGGACGGGGTGTCGGAGGCCGAGCGGGAGGCGGCGGTCGAGGGGCGGATCGCGGAGTTCCGGGAGCGGACGCGGGAGGCGCGGATGGCCGTCGCGCGGGAGGCCGAGCGGCGGTACGGCCGGAAGGTGTCCTGGGGTGCCGAGTGCGACGGCCTCCGGGGGCTGTTCACCACGGTGTCCGCGCCGGTGATGACCCGGCTGCGGCAGCCGGAGCGGCAGGTGCTGGACACCCTGGTCGAGGCCGGGGTGGCGCGCAGCCGGAGCGAGGCGCTGGGCTGGTGCGTCCGTCTCGTCCAGAAGCACTCGGAGTCGTGGCTGGACGAACTGCGCGACTCGCTGGAGAACGTCCGGCGCCTGCGGGCGCAGGGGCCGGACGCCTGAGCCGCCGCGGCCCGGTCACTTCGGTGCCGGTGCGTCCGCCACTCCCGGGCCGGAGGTCACCGGACCGTCCCAGAACCTGGAGAGCGCGCCCTCCTTGAACGGGCTCGGGCTGACGCTCAACTCCCCGGCGAACGGCCGGTCGAGGACGAGCACCAGCAGCAGGCTGAAGCCGATCAGCGCCGCGACCGAGCCGACGAACAGCAGTTGGATGCGGCGGCTGCGGATGCCGTAGAGGAAGGTGAGCGGCAGGATCACCACCGCGCCGCCGTGCACCAGGATCTGGAGCAGCGTCGGCAGTTGCTGGCCGCTCTGGGTGATCCTGGCCCGGCGCTGGCCGGCCACCTGGCCGACGCTGTCCACCGCCTGGTCGTAGAAGGTCTGTTCGGAGTGCGAGACCGGCTGGTAGGCCTGCAGCGACTGGTAGACCGCCTCCAGTTTGGCGGCGGTGCGGTTGTAGTCGCCCTGGCCGGACCGCATCAGCGGCCACTGCTGTTCGACCACGGCGTGCACGTACCCGTCGACGGCGCGGTTCACCCGGTCCCGGTCGTCGGCCGGGAAGGCCTGGGCGTCGCGGACGATCTGTGCGGCGGCGGTGGCCTCCGAGGCGACCACGGTCTCCGCGTTCTCCAGCTGCGTCCACAGCGTCACGATGACGAAGGCCAGGATCACGCCGTAGATGGCGCCGAACATGCTGAGCACCACGCCCACCATGTCGTTGTGGTCCCCGCTCGCGGTCTGCGGGTAGCGGCGCCGGGTGAGGGCGCTGCCGAGCACGGCGAGCACCACGATGCCGCCGACCACGACGGCGCCGAGGGTGAACGTGGAGAGGTTGTTGAGCAGCCGGACCTCCACCGTCAGACTCCCGCGGCGGCGACCGGCCGGGAGGTCACGGCGATCCGGTTGTAGGTGTTCACCACGGTCGCGGCCCAGGCGACGAAGGCCGCCTCCGGCTCGGAGAGCACGGGACGCGCGGCGCGGTGCAGGGCGCGGCCCGCGTCGTGGTCGTGCACCAGGGTCACCGCCTCGGCCAGCGCCAGCGCGGCCCGCTCGCGCTCGGTGAACAGCTCGGACTCCCGCCAGACCACCAACTGGGCCAGCCGGTCGTCCTTCTCGCCCGCCCGGCGGGCGGCGTTGGTGTGCAGGTCCACGCAGTACACGCAGCCGTTGATCTGCGAGCAGCGCAGGCGGACGAGTTCCAGCAGGATCGGCTCCAGGCCGGCGGCCGTGGCGGCCTCCTCGACGGCGCCGTGCAGGGCGTTCACGGCGGCGAAGGCCTGCGGGCCGAGGCCGATCAGGTGCAGCGGGGGGAGTGCGTCGGTCACGGACCGAGGGTAAGCGCCGCAGTGGCTGCGGAAGCTGTCGGACCGTCAGTGATCACCCGGGCGGGCAGGGCGGTGCGGCGGCGTTGACCGGGTCGCCGATTCGAGCGGCCGGCCCGTGGTTGCGCGGCCGCCGGGCGGGATGGGCCGTCAACGAAGTTCCGTGCTCACCCGGTTGGCGGTATGTGTGCGATCGGTCTCCCGTCGTGCCGGTAGTGTGACGTTCCGTGGCCGCACCGATACGTGCCGTCACTTCACAGATCAGCCGGGCGCCACCGCCGGCCCTGTCCCTGGGCCGGCAGCCCGTGCGAGACACCCCTTGGAGAACTCCGAGATGACCACTTCCGTGCAGCTCCAGCGTGCCCAGAAGCGCTTCGACCTCTGGGACGTCAACGGCGACGGCCGGATCGACCGCGCCGACTGGGACGCCGAGGCCCAGCGCATCCTCCAGGCCTTCGGCGAGGTCCCGACCTCCCCGGCCGGCCGCCAGCTGATGGACGCCTACCTCGGCATGTGGGGCTTCTTCGCCGACAAGGCCGGCATCGACGAGCAGACCGGCGCGCTCACCCCGGAGCAGTTCAACCACATCGCCGAGGAGCACATCCTCGAGAACGGCGGCGCGGGCTTCGGCCGGGTCGTCAAGCCGACCATCCAGGCGATCGTCGAGCTGGTCGACGTGGACGGCGACGGTCAGGTGAACCCGGCCGAGTTCAAGATGTGGATGGACGCGATCGGCGTCGAGGGTGTGCAGCCGGCGGAGGCCTTCCGCCAGATCGACACCAACGGCGACGGCCAGCTCTCCGTCGAGGAGCTCGTCCAGGCCGTCCGTGCCTACCACCTGGGCGACCTCGACGTGCCGCTGCTCGGCCGCTGACCCGCACCGCGGCCCGGGCCGGGGACGGCGCCCCCCGGCCCGGGCCGCGGCATGCCGTCCCGGGCTCCCGGGCTAGCGGTGCGTCAGGAACCGGACGGGACGAACCGGACGGGGAGCTCCGGCCGGAGGTCCAGCTTCGCGCCGGTCAGCAGGTGGTCCGCGGCGATCAGGACGTTGTAGTGGTTGGGGAAGTGGCAGGCGTCGAAGCCGAGCACCGTGCCCACCCGGTGGTCCCCGACGAACACCTCGTCGCCGCGGTCCAGCACCCCGGCCGCCGCGATCTCCGCGAAGCCGAGGAAGCCGACCCGGTCGATCCGGGCGCCCGCCGCGGTGTCCCGCTGGTCGGTGGTCACCAACTCGTGCACCTCGCCCCGCCGGACGCACCGGCTGGCGAACGGCTCCAGGCTCATCCCGCGGTCCTCGCGGCTGTGCAGCAGCACCTTCACCAGCGTGCCGGTGACCGTCCGCTTCGGCCCGTCCTCGTGCGTCACCGCGCCTCCACCCGCTCGGCCCGGTAGGCGGCCTCGACCACCCGCAGGGCGTCCAGCCCGTCGGGCCCGCGCCCCGGACCGGCGGCGTCCGGCTCACCGAGGACCAGCCCCGCGAACTCCGCGAGCACCCCCTCGTACTCGTGCCAGAGCGACTGCTTGAAGCCGGGATGCCCGGCCAGCATGTCCGCCCCGAGCACCGTGCCGTCCGCCAACTCCACCGCCACGTCCTTGCATTCGCCGAGGAAGGACCAGTCCAGCTCGATCCGGGCGGTCACCCCGTCGGCGCCGGCGAGGGCGAGCACCGCCTGCCGGTCGACGCCCCGCGCGTCCCGGACGACGTCGGCGGACGCCAGCCGCATCGGCCCGGCCAGGAGTCGCACCAGGTCGTAGGCGTTCGGGCCGTTGTCGGCCACGCAGCCGCCGCCGCAGCGCTCCGGGTCCAGGTACCAGCGGTCCCGGCCGACGTGCTCCTCGATCCGCTCCAGGTACCGGACGGTCACCGAGCGGACGGGCACCGCCTCCGGGATCCGGGCCTGCAGGCCGGTGACCGCGGCGTTGTACCGGCGGTGGAAGGCGGTGAAGAGCGGCACCCTGCGCTGCGCCGCGATCGCGGCCAACTCCTCGCCCTCGGAGGCCCGCAGGGCGAGCGGCTTCTCCACGCAGACCGGCAGCCCGGCGCGCAGCGCGTCCCGGCAGACCGTGGTGTGCAGGTCGTTGGGCACGGTGACCACCACCGCGTCCAGGCCGCCCGCGGCGAGCATCGCCCGGTGGTCGGTGTGGCAGCCGATCCGGCCGGCGAAGGGGCGCAGCAGCTCCCGGTCGAGGTCGCAGACGGCCGCCAGCCGGACGTCCGGCACCCGGTCGAGCGCCGCCAGGTAGAACCGCGAGATCACCCCGAGGCCGACCAGGCCGATCCGCAGCCCGCTCACCGCCCGACCTCCGCACCGGGGCCGGCGTCCCTGCCGATCCCGTCCTCCGCGCCGGGCCGGGCCCCGGTGGTCACCGGGCGGAGGCCGAACCGGTCGGCGATCCCGGAGAGTTCGCCGAGCAGGGCGGGGGAGAGCGGCACCCCGTCGCGGTGCGCCTCGGCCGTGCGCCGGGCCTCGTGCCAGCCCGGGTAGGCGACCGGACCGGCGCCGTCGGCGGGCGGGCAGGCGAGCACCGTGGAGAACAGGGTGCGCGCGTCCAGCCCGGCCCGGGTGCCGTCGCGCAGGGCGGCGGGGGCGATCGCCAGGGCGAACAGGCCGATGTCGTCGTCCCGTCCGGTCGGCCCGCCGTCGCCGTCCAGCGCCTCCGGTTCGGGGCCGAGGCCGGCGCCGGGCAGCAGGGCGGCGAGCACCTCGACCATCAGGCCGAGCCCGAATCCCTTGTGCTCGCCGCCGGAGCCGGCACCGAGCCACAGCAGATGGGCGTCACCGCGGTCGAACGCGGCGGGGTCGGTCACCGGGCGGCCCTCCTCGTCGGCCAGCCATCCGGGCGGGATCGGCTCGCCGGCCCGGGCGGCCGCCCGGACACGTCCGGTCGGGACCGCGGTGGTGCTCATGTCGAGCACGTACGGCGGGAGTCCACCGGCCGGGGCGGCGACGCTCCACGGGTTGGTGCCGAGCAGTGCGACCGCGCCGCCCGGCGGGCGGGCGATCCGCTGACGACCGCAGTTGGAGGCGAGCAGGCCGATCATGCCGCGGCCGCAGACCCGGGCCGCGTGGTGGCCGGCGCAGCCGACGTGGGTGGCGCGGCGGACGGACACCAGGCCGATGCCGTACCGCTCGGCCCGTTCGGCGGCCAGGTCCATCGCGGCGCCGGCCTGCCACAGGCCGAGGGCGCGGCCGGCGTCGACCAGGACGGCGGCGCCGCGGTCGGCCAGCACCTGCGGTTCGGCGGCGGGATCGGCCCGCCCCTCTGCGAGCAGCGGCAGGTAGAGCCGGGAGAGGTTGGTCAGTCCGTGCGAGGTCAGGCCGGCGGCGTCGCCGTGGCAGAGCGCCTCGGCGGAGGCCAGCGCCCGGTCGGCGGGCAGGCCGTGTGCGGTGAACACCTCGGTGGTGAAGCGGATCAGGTCGGGGTACGGGACGCGGACGGTGGTCGGGGCGGGCGCGGACGCCACAGGGGTCACGGACTTGCTCCTGGTGTCGGGTGGTGGTCGGGCCGGGGGCCCGGGATGCCGGCTCAGCGGCGGGCGAAGGCGACGAGCAGCCGGGCGACGGCCGCGGCGAAGCCGTCCAGCTGGCCGAGGTCGGCGAACTCGCCCTCGGCGTGCGCCCGGTTGGTGCCGAGGTCGCCGGGGCCGAGCACGACGGTGAAGGCGTCCGGCAGGCCGGCCGCCCAGATGGCGTCGCAGGTGAAGGCCGGTTCGTGGGACGGCCAGCGGTCGAGGCCGGCCTGCCGCAGCAGGGACTCCAGGCCCGGGTGGGCACCGTCCAGGGTCGGCAGGCCGCGCTTCAGCCAGTCCAGGCCGGTGACCTCGGCGCAGTCGGCGGCCGTCCGGGCGAACTCCGGCACGCCGGCGAACTCGCGGCGGAAGGCGGCGAGGCCGGAGCGGACGGCGCTCTCCACCGCTGCCTCCGTCCGCCGTCCCGAACCGGCGTCCTGGTAGGGGATGTTGAGCAGCAGCTCGCCGCGGCCGTAGACCCGGTTGTGCAGCGGCCCGGTACCGATTCCGGCGATGCAGACCCGCTCCCGGGGCGCCGCGGCGGTGCCGAGTTCGCGGGCCAGGTGCTGGGCGAGGTAGCCGAGCAGCACGGTGGCGTTGTGGCCGTCGCCGGGGCGGTCGTCGACGGCGTCCTCGCCGCGGACCCGCAGCCGGGCGGTGGCGGCGGCGGTGGCCCGGGGCAGGTAGCGCAGGCCGGTGGGCTCGCAGAACACGTTGAGCGCGCCGACGTGGCCCGCCTCGACCAGGACGCGGGTGCCGAAGGTGCCCATCGCGCCGCCCTCCTCGCCGGATACGGCCTGCACCAGCACGCCCGTCCCGGTGCCGACCAGCGGCTCGGCGGCGCGGGCGGCGCGGATCCCGGCGAGCAGGGCGACCGCCGGGCCCTTGGCGTCGATCGCGCCGCGGCCGAGGAAGCGCCGGCCGTCGAAGGAGACCGGGCCGTGGCCGGCCACGGTGTCCAGGTGGACGTTGAACATCACGGTGCGCGCCCGGGGCAGCGGCGGGCCGAGCCGCAGCACCAGGTTGGGCTGGCAGGCGAGGAAGCCGTCCTGCGCGGCGGCGGCCCGGCGGACGGTGAGCGGGACGTCCGGCCGGTCCAGGTCGGCGGCCGCCGCCGGGCCGTGGTGCACGGTCTCCAGCCCGATCCGCGCCGCGGCGCAGGCGTAGTGGAGTTGCGCCTCGGCGAGCCGGGGCGGCGGTGCGCCGGGCCCGGTCTCCAGCGGGCCGGCGGTGGGCAGCTCCAGCAGGTCCAGCAGCAGGGCGTGGTCGGCGGGCAGCAGGCGGTCCTCGCTCATCGGGCGGCCGCCCCGCCGGGGAGGGACGCGGGGACGGCCCGGCGGCCGCCGGGGAGCGCTGCCGCGGGGATGCCCCGCAGGCCGCCCGGGACGGCCCGCCAGCCCGGGGCGGACGGCAGCAACTGCTGCGCCACCAGCCGGGCCAGGGCGCGCCCCGCGCGGACGAAGCCGCCGTCGGCCGTGCCGTCCGCGGCGGTGAGCCCCTCGTGCGGCCGGACATGCAGGTGCGGCTCCAGCGACCAGGCGCCGCTCCAGCCGCGGTCCAGCAGCAGCCGCAGGGTGTCGGCGACCCGGGCGGCGCCCTCGCCGGGCGGCACGTACCGTGTCCGATCCGCGCCGCCGACGGCGTCCTTGACGTGCACGTGGGCCACGTGGTCGGCGACCTCCAGCAGCATCCGGTGGCTGTCGTAGCCGTACGGGACGCCGTTGCCGGTGTCGAGGAGCAGTTGGAGGGCCGGGTTGTCCACGGTGGTGACCAGGTCGAGCATCCGCTCGGCCGAACCGCCCGCCCAGCCGCTGCAGTTCTCGTGCAGCAGGACGAGGCCCAGGCCGTCGGCGAGTTCGGTGAGGGCCCTCATCCGCTGCAGCACCAGGCGGCGCCACTCGGGCTCCGGCAGGCCCGCGTTGGGGTAGGACATCACCCGGACGAACCGGGTGCCGAGGGCGGCGCAGCGCGGTCCGAGGGCGGTCAGCTCGTCGAGGTCGCGGTCGAAGGGGTCGGCGACGGTGCCCGCCCAGTTGCCGATCCGGGAGGCCGCGCCGACGACCCGCACCCCGCGCTCGGCGACCCGGTCGGCGATCCGCCGGACGGCGTCCTCGGGCAGGTCGGCGATCCACTGCCCGTCGACGGTGCGCAGCTCCAGGTGGTGCCAGCCGAGCCGGGCCAGGGCGGCGAGTTGGCCGGTCAGGTCGGCGGCGGCCTCGTCGCCGATGCCGGCGAAGCGGATCCGCGGTGCGGCGGCGGGGGCGCTCACCGGGCGACCGCCCGGGCCGGGGCGGCGGGCCGGGCGGCGGCCTTGGCACGGTCGAGCAGGCGGACCACCTCGGTGTTGACCGCGAGATCGGGGTGCGGCCCGCCGCCGCCCGCGGCGAAGTAGCGGTAGGCACGGCGGACGAAGGCGGTCAGCGAGTCGTCGTGCAGCAGCTCGGTGGTCTCGCCGTCCCGGTCGATGGTGATCAGTTGGGCGTAGGAGTCGGCCTCGCTGCCGGGGTAGTGCCCGATCAGGGTGCCGCCGGCGAGTTCGAGGGTGACCCGGCGCTCGCGCACCGGGGAGGTCATGTCGGAGCGGATCCGCGTCCAGACCCCGGAGCGGTGCTCGACCTTGAGCCAGGCGCTGCCGAGGCGGGGCAGCACCCGGCCGTCGACCACCATGTCGGTGCCGCCCGCGCCGGTCACCTCGCCGGGCCCGGCCAGGGCGAGGCAGAGGCCGAGCGAGTGCGGAAGCTCGATGTCGAAGGCGGTCGGGTGGCCGTCGGCGGCGAGCGAGCGGGAGAAGCGGGGCTTGCGCTGGACGACGTGGACGGTGCGCAGCGGCCCGTACACGCCGGTGGCGAGCACGGTGCGCAGCCGGTCGGTGAGCCGGCTGCCGAGCCACTGGGCGACCACCACCAGGTCGAGCCCGTGGCGGTCGCGGACGGCGAGCAGGTCGTCCAGGCCGCGGGCGTCGGTGGCCAGCGGCTTCTCGACCAGGATCCTGCGGAAGCCGAGCCGGCCGAGTCCGTCCAGCACGGCGGCCCGGCCGGTGGGCGGTGTGCACAGGTGCACCACGCAGTCGGCCGGGTCGAGCAGCCGGGCGGCCTCGGCCGGGGTCACCTGCCGCAGGTCGGCGGCGGGCGGCCAACTGCGCTGCGGGTCGGCGGCCAGCACCGGGGCCGCGGCGAACAGCCGGGCGGTGTCCGCGCCGGCGCGGAGTCTGCGGAGCACCGGCAGGTGCAGGCCGAGGCCCGCACGCCCCATGCCGACGAGCAATGTCCGGAGTCCGTCCGCCATGGTGAGCCGTCATTCCTTCCGAGCCGGGGCAGTGCGTCGCGGACATTCAATCAGCACACGGACGGTGGATTTGACCGTACGTCAAAGAATATGCACAGAAGGCCATTCGAAGGAGTGAAGGGCCCTGACCGGCCCGGTCGTCAGCCGTGTTCGTGGCGTAGATTGCCTGCCGCGCGCCCCGGTATTCCGGGTTCATGTCCGTACGATCTGATGAGAGTTTCATGGGCGAACACTCCGGGGTCTCCTTCTTCACGCAGGCGGAGGGTTTCGAGTCCCTCTGGCCGACCACCCGGCGCCATCTCGACGAGCTGATGGACCGGGGCAAGTACTCCCACGGCCCCAAGGTCGCCGAACTCGAGGCGGCCCTCGCCGCCTGGACGGGTGCCCGCCACGTGATCGGGGTCAACAGCGGCACCGACGCCCTCGTGCTGCTGCTGCGGGCCGCGGGGCTGCGGCCCGGGGACGAGGTGGTGGTGCCCGCCTACACCTTCGTCGCCTCCGCCTCCTCCGTGGTGCTGGCCGGCGGCCGCCCGGTCTTCGCCGACATCGACCCGGTCACCTACGGGCTCGACCCGGCGAGCGCCGAGGCCGTCGCCACCGACCGCACCACGGCGGTCATGCCCGTCCACCTCTTCCACCAACTCGCCGACCTGCGCGGCATCCTGGACGTCGCGGCGCGGCGCGGGCTGACCGTCGTGGAGGACAGCGCCGAGGCCTTCGGCATGCGCTGGGACGGCGTCCACGCCGGACTGCACGGCGCCGGCGGCGTGCTCTCGTTCTTCCCGACCAAGACCCTCGGCGCGATCGGCGACGCCGGCGCCGTCCTCACCGACGACCCCGGGATCGCCGAAGCCGTCTCCGCGATGCGCCACCACGGCCGCTCCGGGGCCGGCGTCGACGACTTCCCGGCCATCAACCGGCCCACCGACCTGCTCGGCGTCAACAGCAAGATGGACGACGTCCAGGCCGCCGTCCTGCTCGCCAAACTCACCCGCGCCGAACGGGACATCGCCCGCCGCGCCGCCCTCGCCGCCGGCTACACCGAACGCCTCGCCGGCACCCCCGGCCTCCACCGGCTGCCGACCACCGTCGACCGCGGCGTGCCCACCGACCCGGTCTGGTACGTCTACCTGATCGAGACCGAGCGCCGCGACGCCCTCGCCGCCCACCTCGCCCGGCACGGCGTGCAGACCGAGACGTACTACCCGACCCCGCTCCACCTGCAGCCCTGCTTCGCCGCACTCGGCCACCGGCCCGGCGACTTCCCGCACGCCGAGGCCGCCTGCGAACGCGCCCTCGCCCTGCCGCTCCACCCGGACCTCACCGACGACGACCTGGACCGGGTCTGCGACCTCGTCCGCGACTTCCACCACGGAAGGCAGCCATGATCCCGTTCTTCCCGCCGGACCTCTTCGAGGAGGACCGCGAGCTGCTCCTCGACGTCGTCCACGAGGTCGCCACCGACCCCGCCCAGAAGTTCATCCTCGGCGAGCGCACCGCCCGTTTCGAGGACCTGCTCAAGGCCGAGCTGGGCGCCGCCGACGTGGTCGCCTGCGGCAGCGGCACCACCGCCCTCACCCTCGTCCTGATGGCGATGGACATCGGGCCCGGCGACGAGGTGGTCGTCCCCGCGTACGGCTGCGCCCCGCTCGCCAACACCGTCCTCGGCCTCGGCGCCGTCCCGGTGTTCGCCGACATCGACCCCGTCACGCTGGTGATGGACCCGGACGGCGCCGAGGCGCTCGTCACCCGGCGGACGAGGGTGCTGATGCCCGCCCACATGTTCTCGGTGATGGCCGACATGCCGCGGCTGCGCGTCCTCGCCGACCGGTACGGGCTGCGGCTGCTGGAGGACTCGGCCGTCGCCCAGGGCGCCGTCCTCGACGGCCGGCCGGCCGGCACCTGGGGCGACGCGGGCGTGTACTCCTTCGTCCAGGTGAAGTCCTTCGGCGGCCCCGGCGAGGGCGGCGCGATCGTCACCCGCAATCCCGAACTCGGCCGCACCGTGCGGATGCTGCGCAACCACGGCCAGGACGGCGTGCACCGCTTCCGGCACCACCGGATCGGCCTGAACAGCCGCTTCGACGAGGTGCTCGCGGCCTTCCAGATCCGCCGGCTGCCCGGCCTCGCCCGCAGGATCGCCCGCCGCGCCGAGATCGCCGCCTACTACACCGAGCGCTTCACCCCGCTCGCCGAGCAGGGCGTCACCCCGCCGCCGCCCGGCACCGACGGCCGCTGCTACTACGTCTACTCACTGCTCGCCGAGCGCCGGGACGAACTCAAGGGGCACCTCGCGGCGCACGGCGTGGACAGCCACGTGTACTACCCGCTGGCACTGCCGCACCAGCCGGCCTTCGCGCACTGCGCCCCCGAGGGGCGGCGCTGGCCCAACGCGGAACGGGCCGCCCGGCAGAGCCTGGCGATCCCGGTCTACCCGCATCTGACGGACACCCAGGTCGAGGCGGTGGCCGACGCGGTCTGCTCCTTCGCCGCACTGGCGGCGCCCGTCCGCTGAGCACCGACGGGGAGCCGGGCGGCGGCCGCCAGCACCGAGAGCGCCCGCCGGTCCGGCTTCCCGGTGCTGCCGACCGGGAGCCGCTCCAGCAGCAGCAGGTGTTCCGGCAGCTTGTACCGCTCCAACCCGCAGTCCTCCGCCAGGAAGCCGGTCAGGTCGGCCAGCGCGAGGCCGACCGCCGCCGCCCGCGGCACGACGCAGGCGCACATCCGCTCGCCCAGGTCCGGATCGGGCACCGGCACGCACACCGCCTCGGCCACCGCCGGATGGCCGTCCAGCAGCCGTTCGACCTCGGCCGTGCCGATCGACACCCCGCCGCGGTTCACCATCTGCTTGATCCGCGACACCACCCGCAGCTGCCCGTCCGCGTCCAGCACGCCGAGGTCGCCCGCCCGAACCCAGCCGCCGTCCACCCGCTGCCGGGCGTCCGGCGCGGGCGCCCCCACGTGGCAGAGCGGGCTCATCGGGCCGCGTGCCTGGATCTCGCCCGGCCGCCCGGCCGGCAGCGGACGTCCGTCCGGACCGCACACCCGGACCGCCGTCACCGCCGGGTCGGGCCGGCCCACCCGCAGCACGTCGCCGTCCGGATCCGTCCAGCGGGTGTGGCAGTTCATGCCGTCGCTCGACCCGTACACGTTGACCAGCGGCCGGCCGAACCGGGCCAGCGCCCCGCGCAGCACCGCCGGGGTGAGCACCGCCGAACTCGACACCACCGCCTGCAGCGAGGAGAGGTCCTCCGCCGGCACCGGCGGCTGCTCGGCCATCCGGCGCAGCATGGTGGGGACGGCCGCGAGGTGCGTCGGCCGCAGCCGGGAGACCGCCCGCAGCGACCCGGCCGGGTCGAAGCCGTCCCGCAGCAGCACCGTCGCCCCGCAGCGCACCAGCGCCACGACGGCCAGGGAGCCGTACGCCGTCGCGGGGGAGACCAGCAGCAGCACCCGTGGCGGGGCGCCGTCCGCCGTCCGCAGCACCTCCTCGACGTAGCGGCCGCGGCCGCCCGCCAGGGCGTTGTGCGAGTAGGCGATCATCTTCGGCGCCGCCTCGGACCCGGAGGAGACCAGGATCCGGGCCGGCGCCTCCGGGTCCACCGCGACCGGCGACACCTCGCGGTCGAGCAGCGGCAGCGCCTCCACGTCCAGGACCCGCTGCAGGTACGGCAGTTCACCGCGGAGATCGGCGAGCAGAGCCAGCGGGCGGCCGCCCGACGGCAGTTCGCCCACGGTCAGCACGGTGTCCGCCCGGGAGGTGCCCAGCAGGGCGGCCAGGTCCCGCCGTCCGTGCCCCGGTACGCAGGGCAGCACCACCGCACCGAGCGCCGCGACCGCGAGGTCCGCCGCCAAGGAGCGGCGGTCGGCCGGCAGTTGGGTGGCCACCACGGAGCCCGCGGCCACCCCGCGGGCCGCCAGCGCCGCCGCGAGGCCGCGCACCCGGCCGTCCAGCTCCCGGTAGGAGAGCGCCCCCCGACCGTCCACCACCGCCGTCCGCCCCGGGTGCGCCGCGACCCGCTCCGCGAACAGCTCGTACAGCCCCCGGCCCGGGCAGAACCCGGCCTCCACCCAGGCCCGCCGCAGCTCGGCCGGGACCTGGTCGGGGAAGGCGACGCCGCCGGCCGAGACCCACGGCGTCCTCACGGTGGTCATGCAGGGCACTCCTCGGGAGAGAGTCGGGGACGGGCGGCGGCGGTCACGGGCGGAAGCTCCACGGCGGGCGGACGAGCGTGCAGCCGGCCCGCTCCAGGGCGGGGGCCAGCCGCGGGTCGGCGGCCAGCGCGGCGAGGTCGGTGCAGACCGGCACCGAAGGCGCCGACCCGTCACCGCCGAGACGACAGAGCAGTTGCGCCGCGGACAGCAGCGAGGACTCCACCCGCTGCGCCCGGCCGGTCCGTTCGCGGGCCTCCAGCGCGGCCACCGCGCCCTCCGCGCAGACCAGCCCGCCCAGCACGTCGCACAGCGTCATCAGGGACGGCCGTACCGGCTCGCCGGGCGGGGTGACCAGGGCGGCGAGGCCGGAGTACGCCTGGACGGGGTAGTCGGTGCCGAGCGGCAGGCCCGGCCCGTGCTCCGCCCCGCTGCCGGAGGCCTGCACATGGACGAGGCCCGGGCGGACGGCGGTCAGCGCGTCCGCGTCCAGCCCGAGGGCGGGCACCTTGGCCGGGGCGAGGCTGTGCAACAGCACGTCCGCCCCGGCCACCGCGCCGCGGACGGCGGCCCGGCCCGCCGGGCTGCGCAGGTCGGCCTCCAGCACCTCCTTGTGCCGGTTGAGCGCCACGAACCGGGCCGAGACGGGGCCCGCCATCGGCGGCACGCCGCGCAGCGGGTCGCCGCCCGGCGGCTCCACCCGCACCACCCGGGCGCCGAGCAGCCCGAGGACGTGCCCGGCGAGCGGCCCCTGCACCCGACGGGCCACCTCCACCACCGTCACCCCGTCCAGCGGGCCGCGGCCCGGACCCGGCGGTCGCGCGGCACCGGCGGCGGCCCCGCCCGGCGTGAGCCGCCACGGCACGGCCCGGCCGGACCCGGGTACGGGCCGAGCGGCGACCGCGGTGGCGGTGACGCCGCACTCGGCGGCCAGCGCGGCGAGGTGCCGGTAGGGCAGGGCGGCGGTGGCGGCGGCGAGGTCCGTCGGCAGCGGGCAGACCGCGGTGGCGTAGCGCAGTTGGAACGGCCGCCAGGCCCGGGCGACCGTCCGGCGGTCCGCGCCCAGTGCGGCCCAGAACCGCTGCCAGCCGTCGGCCTCCAGGGTCTCCAGTTCGAACCGCACCCCGTCCAGTGAGGTGAACGGCGGCCCGCCCGGGCCGGCTCGCTCCTCGTCCTCGGCGCCTTCGTCCCCGGCGCCCTCGTCGGCGGTGGCCGCCGCCAGGTACTGGCCGACGGTGAGCAGCGCCGCCTGCGCGACCGAGACCTCCACCGCCGAGTGCGCGGCACCCAGCCGGGCGGCCCGCAGCGCGGCCAGGGCGCCCGTGGCGGCGAGCACCCCGGCGGCGGCCGAGGCGAAGCCGACGCCCAGCCGCACGGGCCGGCCGTACCGGCGGCCGTGCACGTGCATCAGGCCGCAGGCGGCCTGGACGTCCGCCTCGCCGTGCAGCGGCAGTGCCACCGGCCCTGCCCAGGAGATCCGGCAGCCGATCCGGAGCGGGCCGTCCGCGAGGCCGAGGGTGCCGTCGGGGTGCCGTTCGGTGCGGTGGCCGAGGGTCCTCAGGTGTGCGGCGGCCAGGCCGAGGGCGGCCCGCGGCGGTGCGGAGGTGGCGAGTGCGCCGGTGGCGCTGCTCACGGGCGGCGGCCCTGGACGGTGTGCACCAGGTTGGAGCAGGCCCGGAAGTCCGGGTGCACCAGGACCTCCCGCAGCTCGGCGAGTTCGTCCTCGGTCAGCCCCGCGCGCAGCAGCGGCTCGCGCAGGTGGCGGGTGTTGTGGATCTGCAGTTGCAGTCCGGGCGAGCCCGGGGTCAGCGCGGTGACGTACGGGACGGCCTCCACCCCGGCGAAGCCGGCCCGCCGCAGGGCGGCGGCGCACTCCCGGCCCCAGCCCTGGTGCGAGCCGCGTTCGCGGAACGCCTGCAACTTGGCGCGCTGGAACCGCTCGAAGAGCTCCTTGGCCCGGGCGCTCGGCGCGAGCAGCACGGGCGCGTACTCGGCGTCGAACTCCAGCAGGTGCAGCACCCCGCCGGGCCGCAGCGCGGCGAGCAGACGGCGGAGCACGGCCTCCCGCTCGGGCAGGTGGGAGAGCACCAGCCGGGCGTGGATCAGGTCGAACTCGCCGTCGGGCAGCTCGTCGTGGACGATGTCGTGGCGCCGGACGTCCAGGTTGGGACGCTCCGGCAGGGGCAGCGGCACCAGGTCGGTGGCGAGCACCCGGCCGGCGGGGCCGACCCGGTCGGCCAGCCAGACGGCGATGCTGCCGGCGCCGGTGCCGATGTCCAGGCAGTCCATCCCGGGGCGGACGCCGGCGCCGACCAGCCGCTCGACGGTGATCGGGTCGAGCCAGGCCGCCAGGCAGCGGTGCTGTTCGGCGGCGTGGCTGCCGGTGTTGTCGAAGAGGTAGGCGGGGGCGAGGGTCATCGGTCTCTCTCCGGTCCGTCGGCGTCGACGGGCACTGGTCGGCTGCGGGCGACAGGGCGTGCGGGTGTGCGGGCGTGCGGCGTGGACGTCAGGGCACCGGGACGGGCCGGTCCGCCGCATGGGTGAGCACCCGGTGCGCGGCCAGCCGGCCGGATCGGACGGCGCCCTCGCTGCTCGGCCGGAGCATCACCCAGTCCCCGGCGTACTCGATCGCCCGGGTCGGCCGGGCCAGGAAGGCGGCCCGCTCCCGGACGGCGGCGGGTGTCGCCTGCGGCAGGCCGTGCCGGTACCGGTGCACCAGGGTGCGGACGGTGGCCGCCCGCAGGCCCGGGAGGAAGCGCTCGGCCTCCGCGCAGGCGATCTCCACCACCCGCTCGTCCGGCTCCTCCAGCAGCTCCGGGCTCGTCCACGGCGAGACGAAGACGTTCGCCAGGCCGCGGCCCTCGGGTGCCCGGCCGCGGGCCTTGAGGTGGTCGAGGACGATCCCGGTGCAGACCAGGCTCTCACCGGCCGGGACGGAGATCGCGTAGCTGGGGCTGCGGGTCGGGCCGGGCAGCGGCCGGTCCAGCAGGCAGGCCACCTTGAGCATCGGCGCGTACGTGCTCGCGGCCACGAATCCGCGCTCCTCGGGCGGGAGTCCGGGATGCAGGGCGAGCGCGACGGGGGCCGGCACGGCCAGCACCGCCTGCCGGGCGGTGCACCGCACGCCGTCGGCGAACTCCAGCCGCACGCCGCCGTCCTCCGGCCGGACGGCCGTCACCCGGGCGTCGAGGGCGACGTCGAGCCGGTCGGCGAGCGAGCGGGCCAGGGTGTCCATGCCGTCCCGGTAGGTCATCCAGCGGGCACCGGCGCCGCCGACCGAGAGCAGGGTGGCCACCATCGGCCCGATCGCCGAGGTGTCCGGCCGCCAGCCGAAGCAGTGGCTCGCCAGCGGCTGGAGCATTCCGTCGAGCAGTTCTTCGCGGCCGCCCGCGCAGTACTGATCGAGCGTCAGCTCGCCGCTGGGCGCGGTCTCCGGGTGGTCGGGGTCGAAGCCGCGCCAGCGCAGGGCCAGCTCGGTGGCGAAGCCGAGCCAGGCCAGCCGTCCGCGCCAGGAGAGTCCGGCACCCGTCAGCAGGCCCTTGGGGTGGCCGAGACGGGCGTGGGCGCGGCCGTGCCGCCAGAGGGCGAAGCCGCTCTCGACGACCGGCACCTCGGCCTCGGGGATGCCGACCGCCCGGATCAGTTCCCAGGTGGCCTCGTACCCGGCTCCGGCGATGGTCTCGGCGCCCTCGTCCACCAGGTAGCCGTCCACCCGGGTGGAGGCCATCCGGCCGCCGACCCGCCCGCTGCCCTCGAAGACCTTCACCTCGCGGCCGGCGGCGGCCAGGTGATGGGCGGCGGCCAGCCCGGCGATGCCGGCGCCGACCACGGCGACGTCCAGCTCGGGGGTGCTCCCGACGGTGGTCATGTCCACCGTCCGCTGCCGAAGGCGGCCGTGCCGGCGAGGAGCCGTTCGCGCAGTTCGTGCCGCCGGACCTTCCCGGTGCCGGTGCGCGGGACGGCGTCCCGGTCGAGCACCACCGGCTCGGCGAGCGGCGGCAGGTCGTGGACGGCCCGCCGCCAGCGCTCGCCGTCCAGTTCGCCGTCGCCGGTGACCAGCACCGGCAGCGGGCGGCCGTCGGCGACGGCGAGCAGCACCGCCTCCTCGACCTCCGGCAGCCGGTCGTGGAGCACGTCCTCGACCTCGACGCAGCTCAGCCCCGGGACCATGTCCACCTCGCGGTCGAGCAGCAGCAGCCGCCCGTCCCGGGTGCGGACGCCGAGGTCGCCGGTGTTGAACCACGGCCCGGTCGCCTTCGCCTCCCAGCGGTCCGACTCGCCGAGGTAGCCGAGGCAGCGGGCGCCCGTCCGGGTCAGCACCAGGCCGGGCTCGCCGCGCCGGACGGGCGCCATGGTGGCGGGGTCGACCACCTTGAGGCGCACCCAGCCCGGCAGCGGCCGGCCGAGGTCCCGGGTGGTCGGGTGGCGCTGCTCGCTGTCCGCCAGTGCCCCGCGGGTGAGGAAGCGGAAGGTGAGCGGCCCCGTCTCGGTCTGCCCCCAGCCCTGCATCCAGAGCGGGCGGCGCCGTTCGGAGGCGGACAGGAAGGTGCGGACGGTCGGCGGATGCATCGCGTCGAAGGTCGAGATGTACAGCCGCACGTCCCGGAACGGGTTCTGCGGCCCGGCCGCCAGCTGCTGCCAGCGGACGTAGGTGGACGGCAGCGCCTCCAGGATCGTCGGCGGGTGGCTGCGCAGCAGCGCGGCGGCGGTCGACGGGTCGGAGTCCGGCAGGATCGCGAAGGTGCCGGGTGCCCGCCAGAACGCGCTGGCCGTCCAGGTGACGGCGCGGCCGTGGGCGAAGGAGATCGCGCTGGCGACGGTGTCCTGGCGGCGGGCGGAGAGCACCGGCCAGCGGCGGGCCTCGAAGGCGGCCAGCCGGCGGATCAGCGTGCGGGTGGAGTGCACCACCAGCTTGGGGACGCCGGTGGTGCCGGAGGTGTGGTTGACGGTCAGCGGCGCGTCGTCGGGGCGGCGGTGCACGGCGGGCACGGGGTGGCCGCGCAGGTCGTCGGGGGTGAGGGCGCCCTCGGCGGGGCCGTCCAGGCAGACCGTGCGGCGGACGAGCCGGGTGAGGTCGTGGCCGGCCGGGCGCGCGGTGCCCAGCACGTCCCGCTGGGTCACCAGGACGGCGGGCTCCAGCCGTTCCAGCAGCACGGCCAGGCCGTCCGGCGGCACCCGGTCGGAGAGCAGCGCCGGCACCGCGCCGATCCGGGCGGCGGCGCAGGCGAGCAGCACGTAGTCCCAGTGGTTGCGCTTCACCACCGCGACCCGGTCGCCGGGCCGCGCGCCCGCTGCGGCCAGCCAGGCGGCCGTGTCGCGGACGAGGTCGGCGAGCCGCTCCGTCGTCCAGCTGCTGCCGCCGTCCGGGGCGAGGTCGAGCGGACGGCCGAGTTCGACCCGGATCGGCGGCCGGCGCTCGGCCAGCACCTCGAACAGCGGGCCGAGGTCCAGCGGCAGGGGTTTCACCAGGGTGGTCACGACAGGCTCCCGGTGAGCAGGCCGGCGGCGGACAGGTCGACGGCGACCAGCAGGGCGCAGCTCAGCCGGTGCAGGTGGATGCCGAGCCGCCGGGCGAGCAGGACCTGGCCCTCGACGAAGCCCCGGTACCACTGGCGCGCCCGCAGGACCAGCACGGGCGCCATCACCAGCGGGAACCACCAGGGTGCCACGCCCGCCACCGCGGAGCCGACCACCAGCGCCGCCTCCAGGGCCGAACAGCCCGCCACGAACAAGGCGTTGCCGCGCGGCGGGAGGAGCACGGCGGCCGTCCTGCGGCCGACCGCGCGGTCGCCCGGGATGTCGTTGGTGTTGGAGTAGACGCCGAAGAGCAGGGGGCCGAGGCCGAACACCAGCGCCTGCACGGCGGCGAAGGCGTCGAAGCGGCCGGTCAGCAGCCCGTGCAGCGGCAGGACGAACAGCCAGCCCAGCGCGGCGAGGAAGAACTCCTGGAAGCCGTTGTAGCTGATCCGCAGCCACCACGAGTACTGGAAGCCGAAGACCGTCAGGGCGAGCACCCCGGCCACCGCCCAGAGCGGCCGCGCCGGGGCCAGGGCCAGCGCGGCCAGCCAGCAGAGGGCGCAGGCGGCGGTGGAGAGCCAGCCGAAGCGGATCGCCTGCGGCTCGGTGAGGGTGCCCGCGATCAGCGGCTTGCGGGCCAGCCGGCGGGCGGGCGCGTCCGGGCCGTAGTTGACCTCGTCGCTGCCGTCCCGGTAGCCGGTGACGTCGTCGAAGGTGCACATCGCGGCACTCATCGCGATCTCGCCGCCGAGGAAGAGCAGCAGCACGGCGAGGGTCGTCACGGCGGTCGCGGCCGAGCCACCCGGCAGCACCATGGCGGCGACCAGCGGGACGCTCAAGTAGTAATCGTAGATGTCGAGTTTGGCCAGTCGGGCGTAGGCCCGCCAGGCGATCGGCGGTGACTCGGCGACGGCCGGTGCGGCGGCGTGCTCCACGGGATCGCTGTCCTCTCAACGGCGGCCGGGCCCGGGACGGAATGCCGCGGGGGCCGGAGAAACGGGCCGACCGCGCTGACGGTGCGCCAATCCGCCGTGGCGGACGGTGAGTCGGCGGTCTCATGATGGCATACGGATACCGTTCGGATGCATTCCTATGATGAGCGCAGAAGCGGGCGGTCCATGGTGTGTTCGTCTGCGGACCGCCCGTTGCGGGAATTACGCCGAGAAACTCCCGGCGCCACCCGGGACGTGCGTGCCGTAGCCGGGCTGGACGGTCAGGCTCGGCCCGAGGCAGAACGGATTGCCGTAGACCTTCACCGGCCCGTCGGTCCGGTTCGCCAGCACATGGGCCAGGCTCGGCAGTTGGTTGCATCCGGACGGGTCGGTGTACACGTCCAGCGGCTGGAACTCGGTGGAGAACACCACCACGGTGCCGGTCGCCGCCCGCGGGGCGGGGGCGGCGCCGGTGAGCGCCAGAACCGCGCCGGCGGCGGCCAGGGAGGCCAGGAAAGCTCGCACAATCGTCCTCGCTGTCGATCGGTTCCCGCATTCTTCGCGGGCTCACCCCATCGATATCGTGCGCATACGTTTGAGTTCCATTCGCGGTGTCGGACAATCACCCGCCCGGCGGAGGGGATCGAATGCCCGTCCGGCCGTGCGGCCGCGGACTCCGGGAGCGCCCGCCGGCGGCGTCCGGTCGGGTGACACACGGCCCCCACCGATCGGCGGTCGCAGGCTGGGCGTCCCAGGCCGCGTACGGTCGTTCCGGACGGACCCCGCCCGGCGGTCCGGCGCGCCCCGGCAGTGGCGCGGCAGTCACCCCTGCAACGGCCCCGCAGTGGCACCGGCCCGAGCGGGACCGTCCGCAGGGCGCCGATCCCCGACGGCGCCGGCGGGACGAGCGCAGGAGGCACCCCATGACACCGCCCACCCCGCCCGGCGCGGCCGAGCCGCCCGCAGCACCTGCGCCGCCACCCCCGCCACCCCCGTCCGGCAACGGTGCGACGGCGCTCCAGGTGCTGCGCAACCCCAGGATCTGGATCCTCCCGACCGCGCTGACCGGCGTCGTCGCGCTGCTGCTGTCCCTGCTTTACATGGGCGGCATCCTCAACCCCCGGATCGACCTCCACCGGGTGCCGGTCGGCCTGGTCAGCGCCGACAAGGGCGCCACCGTCGACGGCAAGCAGCAGAACCTCGGCGCGAGCATCACCGCCTCCGTGGCCGCCGCACCCGACCCGGACGAACGGGTCAACTGGCAGGTCCTCAGCCCCGACGAGGCGCAGCGGAAACTCGCCTCCAACCAGCTGTACGGCGCCCTGCTGATCCCCGAGGACTTCACCGCCTCCGTCGTCGGGCTCGGCCGGCCGCCGACCGGCTCGCCCGCCCGCCCCACCGCCGTCGTCCTCACCAACCCCGGCTCCGGCAGCCTCGCCTCCTCCTTCGCCGCCTCGATCGCCACCGACGCCGCCCACCGCGCCTCGACCGACCTCGGCAAGCAGCTCACCGCCACCGCCGCACAGCGCGCCGCCCAGCAGGGCACCCAGGTCTCCAACCCGTCCGCCCTGCTGCTGGCCGACCCGATCACCGTCGAGACCCGGGTCGGGCACCCGATCGGCCCGCACAGCGGCCTCGGCCTCAGCGCCTTCTACTACACCCTGCTGCTGGTGCTCGCCGGCTTCCTCGGCGGCAACGTCATCGGCAACGGCGTCGACGTCGGACTCGGCTACACCGACAACGAACTCGGCCCGTGGCACACCCGCCGGCGCACGATCCCGATCACCCGCCGCCGTACCTGGGTGGTCAAGTCGGTGATGAGCGTCGGGATCTCGCTGCTCACCTCGGCCGTCATCATGCTGGCCACCGTCTCGATCCTCGGCATGGACGCCTCGCACCTGCCGCTGCTCTTCGTCTTCTCCTTCTGCGCCAGCGCCGCCGTCGGCCTCGGCGTGCAGGCGATCAACGCCACCTTCGGCGGGATCGGGCAGCTGGTCAGCATGTTCGTGTTCATCGTGCTGGCCCTGCCGTCCTCCGGGGCGACGATCCCGCTGCAGGCGCTGCCGGACTTCTACCGCTTCCTCGCCAGGTTCGAGCCGATGCGGCAGCTCAGCGACGGCGTGCGGGCGATCCTCTACTTCGACGCCCGGGCGGACGCCGGCCTCGCCCGCGCCTGGATCATGATCGGGGTCGGCACGGTGCTCGCCCTGCTGCTCGGCTGGGCGATGACCAGCTACTACGACCGCAAGGGCCTGCACCGGCTCGCGGCCGAATCCGCCGCCTGAGGCGGACGGGCCGCTCGGCGGTACGGCCCTCCGCCTGTGCACACGCACCCCGCCCGCCGCGCCGGGACCGGCCGAACGGGTCGCCGGCGGGCCGTTCCGCCCGGCATCTCGGGCGCAGCCGGGCGGAGGGCCGACGAGGGGGAGGCGGGGTAAGGGGGGCGGTGAGGAGGCCCAGGCCCGCGCGCAGGAGGGGCAAGGCGCCGGTCGCGCGTGCCGGGGAGTCGACGGCGCGCCCGGCTCACGGGGTGGCGAGGGGTCGGGCGACGGCGAGCAGGTCGGGGTGGCGGGACCGGGGTGGGAGGGCGGCCAGGCGGTCGTGCAGGCCGCGGAGTTCGTGGCGGACGAGGGCGGGAAGGGCGGGGGTGTCGGCCAGGGCGGGGGAGAGCAGGGCGAGGGCCGCGTCCCGGTCGCCGGCGCAGAGGTGGCAGTCGGCCAGGCGGACGGTGAACAGCAGCCGTGAGGACGGCAGTTGGTCCGGTCCGAGCAAGGCCAGGGCGGTGGCGGCCGCGGCGGAGGCGTGCCGGGCGGGCCGCGGGTCGCCGACGGCGGCGGCGACGTCGCGCAGGGCGGCGGCCGCACCGGCCTCCACCCGGAGCCGCATGGAGGCGATGGAGAGCCAGGCGACGTCCGCCTCGTCGGGTTCGCCGACGTGGTCGAGGTGCAGCCGGGCGCGGGCGATGTGCCGGACGGTCCCGCGGACGTCCCCGGCCAGTGCGTGGGCCCGGGCCCGGCCGATCCGGCCCATCGCACCGGCCCAGTGGCGGTCGGGCGCGGCCCGGCCGATCGCCCGGGCGTAGCCGAGCGCGGAGTCGGCGTCGCCGTCGAGGCGGGCCAGGGTGCTCATGTCGCTCAGCGCGGCGACCTGGGTTGCGGGGTCGTCGGCCAGTTCGGACCAGGTGAGCGCCCGGTCGAAGCAGGCCATGGCGGTGGCCCGGCGGCCCTGCTGCATCCGCAGCACCCCGGCGGCTCCACCACGGCCACGGTCGCCACCGCCGTGACCTCGGGCAGCGCGCAGACGGTGGGCCTCAGCGCCTCCGGCGCGCCGAGCGGCGTCACCGTCGGCTTCAACCCCTCCTCGGTGCAGGCGGGTTCCTCCGCCACCGTGACCGTCTCGGCAGGTGCCTCCGCGCCGGCCGGGACGTACACCCTGACCGTCACCGGCAGCGCCGTGCACACCGCGCAGTACACGCTCACCGTGGGCGGCGGCGGCAACCCCGGCGGCGGCGCACCCGACATCGACGTCGCCAAGGTGCAGGCCCACCTCGCCCGGCTGAACACCGTCGCCAACCAGAACGGCGGGAACCGCCGGGCCGGCAGCGCCGGACACGGCCAGTCCGTCGCCTACCTCAGGGGCAAGCTGCAGGCGGCGGGCTACACCGTCACCGAGCAGACCTGCACCAGCTGCAGCTACACCTCCGACAACCTGATCGCCGACTGGCCGGGCGGCCCCGTCGACCAGGTCACCATGTTCGGCGCCCACCTGGACAGCGTCGCCGCCGGGCCCGGCATCAACGACAACGGCTCCGGCTCCGCCGTCCTGCTGGAGAACGCCCTGGTGCTCGCCCAGCAGAACCCGACCCTCACCCGGCACGTCCGGTTCGCCTGGTGGACGGGCGAGGAGCAGGGTCTGCAGGGCTCCGACCACTACGTCTCCCAGCTGAGTTCGACCCAGCGTGCGGCGATCAAGGCGTACTACAACTTCGACATGGTCGGCTCGCCCAACGCCGGCTACTTCGTCAACAACCTCACCTCGGCCGCCGCCGCCCCGCTGAAGGCGTACTGGGACTCGCTGGGGCTGCAGCCCGAGGAGAACACCGAGGGCCAGGGCCGCTCCGACGACTACTCCTTCCAGCAGGCCGGCATCCCCACCTCCGGCTACGCGGCCGGCGCCAGTGCGGTCAAGACGGCCGCCCAGGCGGCCAAGTGGGGCGGCACCGCGAACCGCGCGTACGACTCCTGCTACCACCAGTCCTGCGACACCACCGGCAACATCAGCGCCACCGCGCTCGACCGCAGCGCCGACGGCGTCGCCTCCGCCCTGTGGAAGACCTCGGTCGGCAGGACGGTGCCCGGCGACGACTTCTCGCTCGCGGTGAACCCGGCGAGCGGCAGCGTGGAGGCCGGCGGCTCGACCACCGCGACCGTCGCCACCGCCGTCACCTCCGGCAGCGCCCGCACGGTCGCGCTGACCGCCACCGGCCTGCCGAGCGGTGTCACGGTGAGCTTCAGCCCCTCGTCCGTGCAGTCCGGCGCCTCGGCGGTGATGACCGTCTCGGCGGCCGCCGGCACCGCGTCCGGAACGTGCTCGATCACCGTCACCGGCAGCGGCCCGGCCACCCACAGCACCACCTACTCCCTGGTGGTCGGCAGCGGGCCCGGCACCGGTACCTGGGCGGCCGGCACCGTCTACCGGGCCGGCGACACCGTCACCTACGCCGGACTGGGCTACGTCTGCCTCCAGGGCCACCGGGCCCAGACCGGCTGGGAGCCGCCGATCGTCCCGGCGCTCTGGCAGCGCGTCTGAGAACCGGGACCGTGCCGCGGGACGCCGTCCGGCACCCCGCGGCACGGCCGTCCACCGGGCGCCGCCCGGCACCGGCCTCCGGCGGGACACCGGAGCCGGGCGGTACGGCCCGGCGGACGGCCAGGGGGGAGGGCGGCAGGGGACCCGGGGGTGCAGGGGCCCCTGCCGCCCGCACCCGTCACCGGCACCGTCACCCCACGGGGAACGCGCTGCGGGCGGCGGCCGTTGGACCGCCGGAGAGGGGTGTGGGTGAGGACACGTCAGAAGGACCGCGACGTCCCGGGGCCGCGGGCGCCGTGGGACGAGATCGTGCCCGGCCTGTGGATGGGCGGGCACTACTGGACGGACACCGCGGGCGAACTGCAACTCGCCGTCGCCGGAGACGAGTTCGACCTGGTGGTGAGCCTGTACGCCGCGCCGGGCCACGGGCCGGCACCCGGCGTCGAGCACCTGGTGGCCGAGATCCCCGACGCCCCGCTGACCGCCGGGCAGCTCGCGGACGTCCGGCAGCTCGCCCGGGCCACCGCGTCGGCCGCCCGCGACGGCCGCACCGTCCTCGTCCGATGCCGCTCGGGCTACAACCGCTCCGGCCTCGTGGTCGCGCAGGCCCTGGTCGAGCTCGGGACGGAGCCCGCGGCGGCCGTCGAGCTCGTCCGCCGACGGCGCTCCCCGTGGGCCCTGCACAACCGCGTCTTCGAGGACTACCTCGCCGTGGGCCTGGACGTCGCCGCACTGCTCACCGGCCTGGACGCGCCGGCCTGACCGCCGGCCCGGCCCGGGCGACGCGCTCCCGGCTCAGCCCGGAGCGTGCAGGGCCAGCGTCCAGGTGTGCACGGTGTGCCGCTGGTGGTCGGCGGGGTCGCGTTCGGCGACGATCGCGGTGAGGCGGTCGCCCTCGCGGCGCAGGGTGCTGATGTACCGGTGCCGGTCGTCCGCGGGGACGGTCGTCAACTCGGCCAGCACCGTGTGCTCCAGCCCGCGGCCGACGGCCCGCACCACCCCGTCGTCGATCACCAGCACGGTGCCGTCCTCCAGCACCACCGGCCGCGGCACCGTCGGGTCGGTGAGCGCCGGGCCCGCCTCCACGACCCCGCCCGGGAGTAGCCGGACGACCCGGCTGCGGGTCGGGATGCGGCGGTCCTGCTCCACCACCCGGATCCCGCTTCCGGTGACGAAGTGCCCGTAGCTGCGCCAGGCGTCGACCTCGGTGCCGTCCCGGTCGTACTCCCAGGTGTCGAAGTGGCCGTAGCCCTCCAGGCCCAGGAAGAACCGGCCGCCGCGCAGCACCGCCCCGCGCTCGCCGCGGAGTTCGGCGATCAGCCGGCCGTCCGCCAGGTCGAGCAGCAGGGCCGGACCGAGCATGCCCCACACGGTGTAGGCGAGCGAGTCGGTGGTGACGAGCACCCGCCCCTGCGAGACGTGCGCCGCGTTGGGGCGGGCCTCGCAGCGGTGGACCCAGCGGGTGCGGCCGGTGTCGTCGATGCAGCGCACCTCGCCCTGCGCGCTGTGGATGCTCAGCCCGTCCCGCCGGGCCAGCGGCCCGTCCGCCCGTGGCCCCGGATCGTACGGCGGTCGGCCGACCGCCGCGACGTGGTCGAGGACGGTGGCGCGCCAAGCTGCGGACGGTGCCTGGCCGTCGGGGCCGCTGCGCTCGGGTGTCGGCATGGCGGCGATGGTAGCAACGGCCCTGCCCGGGGCAGGAGACGGCCGGTGGCCGGCCTCCGCGCTCAGGGTGCCGGGTCCGGCTGCCCGAGGCGCGCCGCGAGGCCGGCCAGGGTCTCGCCGAGCGGCGCCGCCACCCTGGCCGCGGCGAACTCGTCGCCCCGGGTGGCGCCCTGGTTCACGATGGCGACCGGCTTGCCGGTGCGGGCCGCGTGGCGGACGAACCGCAGCCCGGACAGGACGGTCAGCGAGGAGCCGAGGACGAGCAGCGCCCGTGCCGCGTCGACCAGGTCGTAGCACTGCTGGACGCGCGGCTTGGGGACGCCCTCGCCGAAGAACACCACGTCCGGCTTGAGCACGCCGCCGCAGGCCGCGCACGGGGCGATGCGGAAGGCGTGCACCAGCTCGTCGGGCAGGTCGACGTCGCCGTCCGGGTTGATCCGCGAGCCGGTGTCCCGGAAGCCGGTGTTCAGCTCGCTCAGGCGGCGGTCCAGCTCGCGGCGGGTGCTCGTCCGGCGGCAGTCCAGGCAGACCACGCGGTCGAGGGCGCCGTGCAGCTCGACGGCGTCGACCGTGCCCGCCGCCCGGTGCAGCCCGTCCACGTTCTGCGTGATCACGCCCGTGACGTGGCCCGAGCGGCGCAGCTCCTCGACCGCGCGGTGGCCCGCATTGGGCAGCGCACCGGCGATGGTCCGCCAGCCGACGTGGCTGCGCGCCCAGTACCGCCTCCGGCCGTCCTCGCTCGCGGTGAACTCCTGGTACGTCATCGGCGTGCGCGGCCGGGCCCGCCCGGTCTCCCCACGGTAGTCGGGGATGCCCGACTCGGTGGACAGCCCGGCGCCGCTGAGCACGGCCACCCCGCCGCCGGCGAGCAGCCGCCCGACCTCGCGCAGGCCGTCGGCCGTCGCCGTCCCGTCGGCCGGCTGCGGCCCGTCCGCGGGCGGCTGGGACCCGCCGGCCGCCGTGTTCCCGGTCATCGGTCGGATGCGCATGCCCCCGAGGATAGATCGCCCGCCCGCGGACCGCGGCTGACCGGCCCGGGAAGGCCGCGGCCGGAGTGCTGCCCCGCCGGTCGGCCCGCAGGTCAGCCCGCGGGCGGGACGCTCAGGAAGCCGAGCTCCGCGCAGCCCGTGCCCTTTCCCTCACCGCCAACGGCACCGGAGGCGGCGGGGCATCGGCGGCACCAGCCCAACCGGGTGTGGTCGCTGCGCTGACCGGCCCCCTGCCCGGCGGCCCGTGCCGGGAACGGATGGCCGGATCCGCCAGAGACCCGTCATTGCGGACACCACCCGCGCCCGGCGAGGATCGGGGCATGTCCCAACCGCACCGCGTGGTGGTCACCGCCTTCCCCGGCATCGAGATCCTCGACGCCGCAGGGCCGGCCGAGGTGTTCTCCGTCGCCACCCGCCTCCTCGGCGGCACCCGGCCCGGCTACCGGGTGGAGATCGCCGCGGCCGAACCCGGGCCGGTCACGACCTCCAGCGGCGTCCGTCTGCACGCCGACCTGACGCTCGACCGGGTCGGCGGCGGCATCGACACCCTGCTGGTCGCCGGCGCCGTCGACACCGCCGACGGCCCGCCCGTCGCCCGGGTCGACCCCGCCGTCACCGACTGGCTGCGCGCCACCGCCGGCCGGGCCGCCCGGATCGGCGGCATCTGCGCCGGCGCCCACCTGCTCGCCGCGGCCGGTCTGCTGGCGGGCCGGCCGGCGACCACGCACTGGCTCACCGCCGCCCAACTCGCCGCCGAACACCCGGAGACCGAGGTCGACGCCGACCCGATCTTCGTCCGCTCCGGCCACCTCTGGACCTGCGCCGGCATCACCGCCGGCATGGACCTGGCCCTCGCCATGGTCGCCGAGGACCACGGCCAGGCCCTCGCCCTCGCCACCGCCCGCACCATGGTGATGTACGTCAAACGCCCCGGCGGGCAGAGCCAGTTCAGCGTTCCGCTGTCCGCCCCGCCGCCGCCCGACGACCGGTTCGGCCCGCTGCTGCGGGTGATCGCCGAACAGCCCGCCGCCGACCTCTCCACCGAGGCGCTGGCCGCGCGGGCCGGGCTCAGCGTGCGGCACTTCTCCCGGTTGTTCGCCCGGCACACCGGCCGCACCCCCGCCGCCTACGTCGAGGGCACCCGGCTGGAACGGGCCCGTCGACTGCTGGAGGAGAGCGACCGGGCCCTCGCCGACGTCGCCCGGGCCAGTGGTCTGGGCTCCGTCGAGACCCTTCACCGGGCCTTCCGCCGCGGCCTCAACACCACGCCGGCGGACTACCGCCGCCGCTTCCGCTGACCGACTCCCCCTCCTGCCCCCGCGACCTCGCGTGGGGCCTCCTCGGCCTGCCCGCGTACGGCGCCGGCCGCCGCACCCTCCCCTGGAGAACACCCGTGTCCCGTACCACCGTCACGCCGATCCCCGTGCTCGGCCGGCACGCCGTCAACGCCTACCTGCTCACCGGGCGGCGCCCGGTGCTCGTCGACGCCGGGATCCCCGGCAGCGGGGAGCAGATCCATCGGCACCTGGAGCGGCTCGGCGTCGACCCGGGCGACCTCGCGCTGATCGTCATCACCCACGGCCACATCGACCACTTCGGCTCCGCGGCCGAACTCCACCGCCTCACCGGCGCGCCGATCGCGGCCCACGCGGCCGACCTCGGGCCGTACCGCACCGGGCGGGTCCGCGAACCCTACCTGCCCACCGGGCCGATGGGCCGCCTGATGAGCCGCGGCCGCCGGCTCCACGTCCGCGCCGAGCCCTTCGAACCGCAGGTCCTGCTGCGCGGCGAGATCCCGCTGGACGAGTTCGGCGTCACCGCCCGGGCGGTGCCCACCCCCGGCCACACCGCCGGCTCGGTCTCCGTGCTCACCGACCACGGCGACCTGGTGGCGGGCGACCTGGTCGCCAACTCCTTCATGGGACTGATCCCCGGCCGGCCGGCCAACCCGCCGTTCCACGACGACCCGCTCGGCAACCTCGACAGCCTGGACGCGATGCTCGCCCGCGACCCGGCCCTGCTGCACGTCGGCCACGGCACCCCGCTGGACCCGGACCGCGTCCGTCGCTGGGCCGCCCGCGAGCGCGCCCGACTGCTCCGCCGGGCCGCCGCCGGACGGCTCACCACCCGCGCCGACCTGCCGGACGGCGCCGACGCGGCGACCGTCGACGAGGCGCCCGCCGACTACTCGGACCTCTCCCGTCCGGGCGCCTCCGACGGGTGACGGAGCCGCGGCCGGACGGTGCTCCGGTAGGTCCGCGGACTCATCCCGGTGCTCCGCTTGAACCGGTCCCGGAAGGCGGTGGCCGAGCCGAAGCCGACCTGGGCGCCGATCCGCTCGACCGGGTGCGGGGTGGTCTCCAGCAGGTGCTGCGCCCGGCGGATCCTGGCCACGTGCAGCCACTGCAACGGGGTGGTGCCGGTCTGCTCCCGGAACCGGCGGATCAGCGTACGGGTGCTGACACCCGCGCGGGCGGCGATCCCGTCGAGCGTGAGGTCGCGGTCGAGGTTCTGCCGCAGCCAGCCGAGCAGCGGCTCCAGCGCGGCCCCGCCCGGCGCCGGATCGTGGTCGAGCGGGATGAACTGGGCCTGCCCGCCCTCCCGTTCGAGCGGGACGACGGAGAGCCGTGCGGCCTCCGCCGCCACCGCGGAGCCGTGGTCGCGCCGGACCATGTGCAGGCACAGGTCCAGCCCGGCGGCGGCGCCCGCGCTGGTCAGGATCTGCCCGTTGTCCACGTAGAGCACGTCGGGGTCGACCGTGACCGCCGGATGGTCGGCGGCCAGCCGTCCCGCTGCGGCCCAGTGCGTGGTCGCGCGCAGCCCGTCCAGCAGCCCGGCGTCCGCCAGGACGAAGGCCCCCGAGCAGATCGACGCGATCCGGGTGCCGCGCGCCGCCGCCTCCCGCAGCGCCGCCAGGACGGCGGGCGTCGGCGCCGGGTGCGGGCCGTCGGTGCCCGGCACCACCACCGTGTCCGCCGAGACGAGCTCCGCCAACCCCCACGGCGCCCGCAGCGCGAAGGATCCGGCATCCGTCTCCGGCTCCTCCGCGCAGACCAGCACGCGGTAGCCGGGGCCGCCGCCGGGCAGCCGGGCCCGGCCGAAGACCTCCACCGGGGTCGCCAGGTCGAAGGGGACCACCCGGGGGAGCGCGAGGACGGCGACGGTGTGCACGGTCGGCAATCTACCGGCCCGCCGCAGGGCGACCGCCACCCCGTTCCCGCAGGTCCGTCCGGTGGCACGGCGGTGTCGCTATCCCGTTGAAAGCTGTCGCCGGAGCCCCTGTGGCCCTCCGCCGCCCGTGGATAGCGTCGGGTGTCGCCGGCCGCGCCACCACCCCTCCCACCTGCTGAAGGACGCCCATGCATGCCCAGATCGTGCTCTTCGACGGCTTCGACCCGCTCGACGTCGTCGCCCCCTACGAGGTGCTGCACGCCGGCGGGACCGCCTCCGCCGGGGCGGTGACCGTCGAACTCGTCTCCGCCGAGGGCCCCCGCGAGGTGGTCGGCGGGACGGGCGGGCTCGCGCTGCGCGCCACCGCCGCGCTCGACCCGGACCGCCCCGGCCTGGTCCTCGTCCCCGGCGCCTCCGGCCGGATCGGCGAGGCCGAGGAACCCGAGCACACCGCCGACCCCGGCACAGCCGATGCGCCCGTCCCCGTGCTGCTCGGCCGCACCCTGAACACCGCCCTGTCGGGCCTGCTGGCCCGGGCCGTCGACAACCCGCGGACGACCGTCGCCACGGTGTGCGGCGGCTCGCTCGTCCTCGCCATGGCCGGACTGCTGGAGGGCCGCTGCGCCACCACCCACCACCTGGGCCTCGACCTGCTGGACGCCACCGGTGTGCACGCCGTCCGTGCCCGGGTCGTCGACGACGGCGACCTGGTCAGCGGCGCCGGGGTCACCTCCGGCCTCGACCTGGCGCTGTACCTGCTGGAACGCGAGGTCGGACCGCAGATCGCGCACGCCGTCGAGGAGTTGTTCGCCCACGAGCGCCGCGGCACGGTCTGGCGGAGCGACGGCCCCGCCCCGGCCGCCTTCTGACCGAACCCGCCACGACCCGCTGAACGAGGAGCACACCACCATGTCCGTCACGCCCGTCGAAGGCACCTGGGACCTCGCCATCGCCACGCCCGTCGGCCGGATCACCGCGGTGATCGAACTCCGCCGGCGGGACGGCCGCCTGGCCGGCACCGCCCGCGGCGCCGAGGAGGAGGTCCCGCTCGACGCCGTCACCCTGGACGGCGACCGGCTCGGCTGGCGGCAGTCCGTCACCCGGCCGTTCCGCCTCAACCTGGCGTTCGACGTCACGGTGGACGGCGACGCCCTGGCCGGCACCTCCCGCGCCGGCCGACTGCCCGCCTCCGAGGTCACCGGCCGCAGGCGGACCGGGCCCGCCGACACCGACGCGGCCCGGGGCTGAACCGCTGCCCGGTAATCTCCTGGCGCGCCGGGTCGGGCGGGCGCGATCATGGCGGGATGGACGCTCGTTTCCTCGGCATCGCCGAGTTGGCCGAAGTCCCGTCCGTGGCGGTCGTGGTCGACGTCATGCGGGCCTGCACGGTGGCAGGCTGGGTCTTCGCCCGGGGGGCGGAGAAGATCGTGCTCGCCGAGTCGCTGGACGAGGCCCTGGCGCTGAAGGAGCGTCACCCGGACTGGGTGGCGCTCAAGGACGGCCCGCCGATGCCCGGGTTCGAGCTGGTGAATTCGCCGGGTCGGCTGCGGTCCGCCGACCTCGGGGGACGGACGGTCGTGCAGAAGACCACCGCGGGGACGGTCGGCGCCCTGGCGGTGAAGGATGCGTCGCTGGTGCTGTGCGCCGGCTTCGTGGTGGCGGAGGCGACGGCCCGGCTGCTGCGGGCACGCGGGTGCGACAGTGTCACGTTCGTGGTCACGGGAGAGGACGGGCACGCAGACGAGGACCTGGCGTGCGCCCAGTACATCGCCCGCAGGGCCGCCGGGGACGACACGGATGCAGCCGAGTTCCTCCGCCGCGCCGGATCCTCGCGCGCCGCCGCCGAGTTGGCGCAGGGGGTGCGGGAGGGATCCCATGCCGATGACGTCGCGCTCTGCCTGGAACTCGACCGGTTCCCCTTCGCCATGGTGGCGACCCCGGGGGACTCGCTCATGGTCCTGCGGCCGTGGGGTGCACCACGAGGGGCGCGTGGGGGCACCTCCCGGTGGAAGGCCGGGGGAGAACCGCGCGATCCGGATGCGGGCCACCGGACGGACGGGGCTCGGCCCGTGCTGCCGTGACACCCACCCCCGGATCGCGCGGTGCCCCCGGCAGGACCGGGCCGTGCTACCGCTCCGGGTCCCACTCCACGAGTCGGCCGAAGACACCCCGATCGTCCTCGGTCTTCAGGGAGTTCAGCGGGATGCGGCCGTAGAGGGCGAGGACCAGGTCGTCGGCCGTGCCCTCGATCGAGGCATCGGTCGGCTCCGCGTCGGGTGCGGGCAGGCCGACGACGCGGGAGCCGTCGGCGGAGAGCCGTTGGCGCCAGGCGCGGCCCTCGGTGGTGCGGTAGTCGACGACGGCGGCCTCGTGCGGCCAGCTCTCGGTCGTCGTGCAGATGGTGGAGAGGAACTCCTCGACACCGTCGAGGGCGAGCTCGTCCGGCACCGGCTGCGGGGAGCCCGCGGCGAGCTGGGCGTCGTAGGTGTGCACCGTGATCTCGTGGAGCTGGCGCCGGGCGGCGGCGGCGCAGGTCTGCGGCGACTGCGACTTGCCCCACCACGTCCAGCAGCCGCGGTCCGGGCCGGCCTCGCGCAGCGCGTCGAGCAGCTCCTGCGTCGATGCGGCCGACCAGGCGAGCAGCGCCTCGCGCTCGCGGGGTGCGGTCGGCTCGCTCCGCGGGACGGCCTTGCCGGTGGCGCCAGGGCCTGCGGCGATGGTGGCGGCCCAGGCGCGGCGTCCCTCGCCCAGATGCTGCGCCAGGTCGAACAGCGTCCACTCGGGGCAGGTCGGCACCTGCACGTCGAGGCCGGGCGCGGCCGCGAGCGCGGCCCGGAAGGCGGTCGACCGCTCGTCCATCAGTCGCAGCAGGTCGTCGAAGTCGAGAGCGTTGTACACGCCGGTTGTCTATCACTCCGCTCCGGTATCCGGACAGTGGTTTTCACGGCCGACCCGGCGGCCGATTCGACGGCCGGCACGGCCTCCGGCAGGGGCCGGTGAACGGGCGTCAGCGCCCGATCGGCGAGGGACGTCCCTCCGGGGCCGGGTCGGGCAGGCCGGCGGCCTCGCGCGCGGCCTGCTCGACGCGGTCCCGGTGGCCCTTCCACCAGGCGTCGTCGCCCTCCGGGAGGTTGCCGTCCTGCGCCCGCAGCCCGCGGCCGCCGTCGACGAGTTCGCGGACGATGTCGGCGTGCCCGGCGTGGCGGTCGGTCTCGGCGATGGCGTGGACGAGGATGCGGTGCAGGGTCACTTCGGCGCGGCGGCCCCAGCCGACCCGGCCGGTCGCGTCGAGCGGCAGGGAGCGGACGGTCTCGTCGGAGTGCGCCCACACCCGGTGGTAGAGGCCGACGATCTCCTCGCGGGACTCCTGCGGGGTGGCCCACAGGTCGGCGTTCGGCTCGGCCCGGCCGGCGATCCACAGCGGCGCGGCCTCGAAGGGGCGTCCGAAGGTCTCGCCGAAGTACACCGCCTCCGCGGCGGTCACGTGCTTGACCAGTCCGAGCAGGTTGGTGCCGGAGGGCGTGAGCGGGCGCCGGACGTCGTACTCCGACAGTCCGTCGAGCTTCCACAGCAGCGCGTCGCGTGCGTCCTGCAGATAGAGGTGCAGGTCGGCCTTGGCGTCGAATGCGGTCATGTCGACCAGTCTGCGGACGGCGGCCGCGACGTCCACGGAATTTCCGGCCGGGCCCCTCGGGGGAGACAAGCAATTTTACTGGTGTAATACCTGTTATCCTTAATGGGTGGGTTCTGCAACTGTCACTTCTGGCCTCCGTCTCCGCAGCCTTCCGGCGCGGGAGGCGCTGCGGCTCGGGCGCCCGTCCGACCGGTGGTTCAAGCCGGCGCTGAGCGTCGCCGCGGCGTCCGCCCTGCCCAACCTCGTGCTCTGCGCGCTGGGCCGCCTCGACCTGGTCGCCTACACCATGGCCGGATCGCTGTGCGCGCTCTACGGCCACGACCTGCCGTACGCGCGCCGCGCCACCACCCTCGCCCGGGTGGTGGTCGGCATGTTCGCGGGCGTCGCGGTCGCCCTGACGGTCGCCTCGCTCACCCACTCAGCGGTGGTGCTGATCGCCGTCGGAGCCGTCCTCGCCGCCGTGCAGAAGGCGGTGGCCGATGCGAGCGGGATCGGCCCGCCCGGCAACGTGATCTTCACCTTCGTCATGGCCGGCGCGCTGTTCGCCCCGCAGGAGATCGGCCGGGTCCCCGGCCACCTCGCCCTCACCCTGGCGGCCGGAGCCTTCGCCTGGCTGGTGGCGATGGCACCCGCCCTGCGCCGCGCCGACGGCCCCGAACGCCGCGCCACCGCCCGCGCCCTCACCGCCGCCGCGGCCCACGCGGCCGCCCCGGGCCCGCAGACCCGCCACGCCGCCACCACCGCGCTCCGCGCCGCCCGGCACTGCCTCCGCCTCGCCGGCGCCCCGACCGCGGACCGCCGGACCCTCCACCGGCTGCTCCGCCGGGCCGAGGCCACCCTTGCCGGCCCTGGTCCTGACCACGGTTCCGGCCCCGGCCACGGTTCCGACCCCGGCCACGGTTCCGACCCCGGCGGGGGCTCCGCGAGCGAGCAGCTCCACGCCTGGGCCGCCGCCGTCCGCGCGCATGGCCCGCTCCCCGTCCCGCCCACCGTCCACGGCCGGCCCGAGACGGACCTGCCCGAAGCGGACCTGACCGATACGCACCTGCCCGATGCGCACCCCCCTGACGCGGCGCCGCAGGCCCGCGTGTCCCGCCCGCGCCTGCTGCGCAGCCTCGCCCCCGGTGCCGCGCACGCCCCCGCCGCACTGCGCACCCTGCTCGGCTGCGCCCTGGCCGGGTACGCCACGCTCCTCCTGGGCGTCGACCGGCCGTACTGGGCGATCGTCACCGCCGCCTCCATCCACCAGGCCAACATCGCGCTGACCTGGAACCGCACCCTTCAGCGCACCCTCGGCAACCTGCTCGGCGTCGCGGTCTTCGCCGCCGCCGTCCCGCTGATCCGGACCGGGCCCGTCGCCCTGGTGCTGTGCCTGCTCGTCCTCAACTTCGCCGCCGAAGCGCTGATCAGTCGCAACTACTGGCTCGGCACGGTCGCGGTCACTCCCATGGCGCTGCTGCTGGTGGAGTTCACCGGCGACCACCCGGCCGGCCGGCTGATCGGCGACCGCGTCCTCGACACCCTGATCGGCGCCGCCGTCGGCTTCGCCGCCGCGCTCGCCGTCACCAACCACCGCACGACCGACCGGGTCCGGCACGCCCTGCACGCCACCGGCCGCGCCCGCGCACACGCCGAACGGGCCCTCGCCGACCCGGCCGCCGAGCCCGCGGCCGTGCACGCCGCCTCCCGCCGGCTCGCGCACAGCCTGGCCGACCTGCGCGACGCCCGGGACACCGCCGCCGGCGAATGGCGCCGCCGCACCCTGCCCGAGCAGGCGCTGCGCGCCGCCGAGGAGGCCGGACACCGTACCCTCGCGGGGACGGCCCAACGGCGGGGCGGCCTCCACCCCGCCCCGGAGAGCGGAGCGGCGTGAACCAGGACAGCGGTGCGAACGACGTCGTCGCGACGGTGCGGCGGCAGTGGCGGGCCGTCCACCCGGACCTCGACACCGAGCCGATGGAACTCGTCGGCCGGATCAACCGCTGCGCCGCCCTGCTCCAGCAGGCCGAGGACGCCCCGCTGCGCTCCGCCGGGCTGACCCGCGGCGAGTTCGACCTGCTCGGCGCCGTCCGGCGCACCGACCGCGAACTCACCCCCGGCGAACTCGCCCGGGAGACCTTCGCCTCCGGTGCCGCCGTCACCAAACGGCTGCGCGCCCTCCAGGACCGCGGGCTGATCGACCGCCGCACCGACACCCGGGACCGCCGGATCGGCTACATCCGGCTCACCGACGAGGGCCGTGCGCTCGTCGACCGGCTGCTGCCCCGGCAACTCGCCTACGAGCGGGCGCTCCTCGCCGGCCTGGACGAACCCACCCGCCGCCTCCTCGGCGCCGGCCTCGCCGACCTCCTCCTCCAACTCGAGGGCCGCCTCGGCACCTTGCGGGGCTGATCCGGGCGGCGCACCCCCAGGACGGGCGGCGCACCCCCAGGACGGGCCGCGCGCCCCGGGGACGGGCCGGACATCCCCGGGGGCAGGCCGCGTCCGTGCCACGTCCCGCCGGCCGGCTCGGCCGAACCGGCCACCGGTGTCCGCCCCCTCCGTCATGCTGGAGCGCAGCATCAGCAGGTGCCGCACACCACCGGGGGGACACATGCCTTTTCTCGAGGAACGGGAGCCCGGCCGTGCCGGGCACGCCTGGCTGGCGATCGCCGCCGCGACGCTCACGCTGGTCGGCCTCTACCTCTGGCCGTGGTGGTCGGACGGCACCACCTTCCTGGAGTACCGGGACGACCTCGGGCAGCGGGGCACCCGCGGCGCGTGGTGGAACGCGGTCTGGCTGGGCTGGTTCCGGTTCGGCTTCGCGCTGCAGACCGTCGCGGTGCTCGTGCTGCCGTTCGCCGTGGTCCGCCGGGACGGCTGGCACTGGCTCTCCGCCGCGGCGGTGCTCGGCGCCGGCTGGCAGCTCGTCGGGGTGCTCGGCAGCACGGTCTTCCACACCAGCCCGGCCCCGTTCCTCGGCCCGCTCGCGGGCCTTCTCGCCGCCGTCGCCTGGCTCGCCGGCCGTGCCCCGCGCCGCCGGACGAGCAGCGCGTGAGACCCGTCCGTGGGCGGCGACCGGCGTGGGTGACGGTCAGCCCGACTCCCACCTGACCTCGCCGTCCTGCACATGACCGGTGGGCGCGAGCCCGACGGCGGCGGCGACCGCGGCGGACGCCCGGTGCCCGGGGTGGACGTGGGCGACGAACCGCTCCACCCCGGCGGCCGTGAGCGCGGCGACCAGGCCCCGCGCCGCCTCGGTCGCGATGCCGCGGCGCTGCCACCCGGAGCCGACCACCCAGGCGATCTCCGCGGTGCACCGGCCGTCGCCGTCGCCGTGGGTGGTCACCGTTGCCTGGACCGTCCCGGTGAGGCGGTCGGCCGCGTCCAGCCGGACCACCCAGTTCGCCCAGATCTGACCGGGATCGGGCGAACCGGCGACCAACCGCTCGTACCGGCTGCGGAGTTCGTCGAGGCCGAGCGGGCGGCCGCCGGTGAAGGCGTGCAGCGCGGGGTCGTCCAGCACCTCCGCCATCTCCTCGGCGTGGGCGGCCTCCAGCGGCAGGAGGGTCAGCCGGGGCGTCCGGACGGTCCCGGGGACGGTGAACACCGCAGTACCTCCTGAACGTCCGTCAGAGATCGCCGGCGACCAGCGCGTGCAGGTGCTGGTCGTGCCAGCCGTCGGCATGGCGGAGGGAGCTGCGCATGGTGCCCTCGACGGTGTAGCCGGCCTTGTCGGCGACCCGGCAGGACGCCGGGTTGGCGGTGGAGTGGCACAGGGTCAGCCGGTGCAGGCCGAGTTCGTCCAGGGCCCACCGGCCGGCCCGGCGCACCGCCTCGACGACCAGACCGCCGCCGCGGGCGTGCGGCAGCACCCAGTAGACGATCTCGGCGCTGCCCGCCGTCAGGTCGACGTCGTTCCAGCCGACCAGCCCGAGGACCTCGCCACCGGGGCGGGCCATCGCCCAGATCGCCGCCTCCTCGGCCTGCCAGCGCTGCTGCATGCGGGCGATCCTGAGGCGGGCGTCCTCCGCCGTGGGCACGGCGAGCAGGTTCCACTGCCGGATCGCCGCGTCCCGGCCCGCCGCGACCAGGGCACCGGCGTCCTCCGGGCGCCACGGCCGCAGTTCGAGCCCGGCGGAGACGGCCAGCACCGGCTGCGCCACGGCGGCCATCCGGCCCTCGGGAACCACGGGGGGCGCCACGGCGGGCACCGCCGCAGGAACGGCGGGCACGGGCGGGTCGGTGATCATCGACGCATCCTGCCACACCCGGTGTCGCAGCGCGGTGGGCTCAGGCCGGCACCAGGTCCTGGGGCGCGGCCTCCCACTCGATCCCGCCGCCCATCGGACGGACGAAGATCCGGCGGCGCAGCAGCCGCCCGGTCTCGGTGTCCCGCTCGACCAACTGGCCGGATATGGTGCCGCAGCGGCCGTCCCGCCGGTCGCGGACCGCCCGGCCCAGATGCGGGTGGGGCGGACTGCTCACCGAGACACCCATCGCCACGCGCACACCTCCGTCCGCCGCCGGCGCGACGCTGCGCCGGCGTTCGCGGCTGATCATCCCGGCAGCTCCGCGGACCGACACGGGCCTTCACGCGATGTCCGCAAGCCCTGCCGATCTCCCGCTCGCACCCTGACATGACGGAGCGTCACCGTGCCGGGTGAGGCCGCTGAGCGGGACGACACCCGCTCCGGCGGCCCGCGTGCCATGCTGGGGCGGCCGCGCAGCCGGCGGCGGGGAGCACGGCGGGGGAGGGCCCGGGCATGATGCGCAAGACACGGGACGGATCGGCCGAGGTGGTGGCCGGACCGGCCGGCCGGCCGTGGTTCACGGCCAACGAACTGCTGGCTTTCCTGCTGGAGTTGGCGGCCCTGGTGCTGCTGGCGTGGTGGGGGTTCGCGGAGGGCGGCGGCGGGGCGGGGCGGGTGCTGCTGGGCATCGGGCTGCCCGCGGCGGCCGTGGTCCTGTGGGGCCTGTTCGCGGCACCCCGGGCCCGCTACCGGCCGGCCCTGCCCTGGGTGCTGCTGGTGAAGGCGCTGGTCCTCGGCGGCGGCGCGGCCGCCCTGTACGGCCTCGGTCACCCCACGGCCGCGTACGTCCTCGCGGGCGTCATCGTGCTGAACACCACCCTCGCCGAGGCCTCCCGCCGCCGCTCCACCGGGACGCCGGAATGAGGTCCGTCAGGAGGCGCTTCCGGTCGCCCGGTCGCGGAACAGCGCGAGGGCCTCGGCGGGGCCGCACCTGATGTGGAAGGCCTTCTCGGAGATCCACGCCCACAGTCGGTCATGCGTGCTGCGGTTGACGTCCTGACGGGCGAATCCGCGGTCCTCCAGGTCGGTCTCCTCCAGGTCGATGGTGACGGTCCAGCCGGGATTGTCGAGAGTGGCGATCTTCACGCCCCACTCGTGCTCCCAGTCCTCGTTGCACTGGTCGGCGTACCAGTTCTGCAGCCAGTCGAGGACCTGCATCGAATCGCTCATGCCCGCAGATGCCACTGCTCCGGCCATGGGGGCTCGTCCGGTCCTCGGGCGGCCCCATCGGTGCATCACGCGGATCCCACGGGACGGTTCAGGATGCCGTGCGGCGCCGGCCGGAGCCCGCTCCGGGGGCTTTCCCCACCCGGCGTCCGGGGGTGTACGGGATGTCATGAGGCTGTCGTGCGGGAGAGTCTGAGGCAACGACAGGTGTACGACCTACCGTTCCGATCCGACGGGAGTCCCCAGCCATGCCCCTGAGCACCTCGACCACCCGCTCGTCCGCCGCCCCGACGGCCACTGCGGCCAGCCGCCGCCTGCTGCGGGCCACCGCGCTCGCCGTGCTGACCGCGACCGCCGCCGTGGCGGCCCTCGCCCCGGCCGCTGCGGTCGGTGCTCCGGCGGCGGACGGCCCGCCCCGGGCGCGGCTGGTGCTGCCCGCGCCGAGCGGCCCGTACCCGGTCGGCACCGTGTCGCTGCACCTGGTGGACCCGGCCAGGACCGAGCCGTGGACCGGGTCCGGCCCGCGCGAGGTGATGGTGACCGTCCGCTACCCGGCCCGGGACGCCGGGCACTACCCGACCGCCCCGCAGATGCCGGCCGCGGCGGCGGCCGTCTTCGAGACGATGTACCGCAACGGCGGCGGCCTGCCGATGGACCGGGTGGCCTGGGCGCAGACCCGCACCCACGCGCACGAGGGCGCCCCTGCGGACCTCCGCGGCGGGCCGCGCCCGGTGGTGCTGTACTCGCCCGGCGGCGGTGACCCGGCCGCGTTCGGCACCACCCTGGGCGACGACCTCGCCTCGCGCGGGTACGTCGTGGTGACGGTCGACCACACCTACGAGGCACCGGCCGTCGAGTTCCCCGGCGGCCGGGTGGCGGCGAGCCGGATGGACGCCGAGATCGCCGCCGTCCAGGACCCGGACCCGGAGAAGGCGCAGGAGAAGCTCACCGCGCTACTGCGCAAGCTCGTCGACGTCCGCGTGGCCGACACCAGCTTCGTGCTGGACCAGGTCGGCGCGTTCGCGGCCGGCCGCAACCCGGACGCCGAGCACCGGCGGCTGCCGCAGGGCCTCGGCGCGGTGCTCGACCCGGGCCGCATCGGCATGTTCGGCCAGTCGGCCGGCGGCTTCACCGCCCTGCAGGCGATGCACGACGACCCGCGGATCGCGGCCGGCGAGAACCTGGACGGCGTGATCGGCTACGTCGGCGACGACCACGACCCGGCGCACCCGTCGACCGTCGCCACCGACGGCCTCGACCGGCCCTTCCTGCTGATGGGCAGCGAGGGCAACGACCACCGCACCAACCCGTCCTGGGGCGCGCTCTGGCAGCACAGCACCGGCTGGCACCGCGACCTCACCCTGACCGGCGCGGCGCACGGCAGCTACACCGACCTGGAGTCGATCGTGCCGCAGCTCGCCCGGCAGCTGGACCTGCCGCCCGGCACCGCCGCCGACCTGATCGGCACGGTCGACCCGGAGCGGGCCGTCGCCGCCGAGCGGGCCTGCACCGCGGCCTTCTTCGACCGGACCCTGCGCCACCGGGACGGCGGGCTGCTCGACCGGCCCACCGACCGGTTCCCCGAGCTGCGCCCGGTGGACTGACCCGCGCCCGGAGAAAATGCCCGTCGCCCACTTCCTCGGGGTGCTAGCTTAAAACCTAGAGATCCTAGGAAAGGCGGTCGGGCGATGGTGCGTGCCGGACTCACGGCGGCGAAGCTCACCGAGGCGGCCGCGGAGATGGCCGACGAGGTCGGACTCGACCGCGTCACCGTCTCCGCGCTCGCCCGGCACTTCGGCGTCAAGGACGCCAGCCTCTACTCCCACATCAAGAACCTGCGGGAGCTGCGCGTCCGGATCGCCCTGCTCGGCGGCGCGGAGATGACCGAACGGATCGCCGCCGCCGTGGCCGGCCGGGCCGGCAAGGACGCCCTGGTCGCCTTCGCCGACGCCTACCGGCAGTACGCCCTCGCCCACCCCGGCCGCTACGCCGCCACCCAACTGCAGTTCACCCCCGAGGAGATCACCGACTCGGCCGTCGTCCGCCGCAGCGCCGAACTCACCCACGGCATGCTCCGCGCCTACGGCCTCGCCGAGCCCGACCTCACCGACGCCGCCCGGCTGCTGCGCGCCGCCTTCCACGGCTACATCCACCTCGAACTCAGCGGCGGCTTCGGCCACCCCCGCACCGTCCAGGAATCCTGGGACCGCTCGCTCGACGCCCTCCACGTCCTGCTCGAGAACTGGCCCGCCCGACCCGACCGGAGCCCCCGATGACCACCGCCACCACCACCCGGACGGGCACCCTCGCCGTCCCCGGCGCCACCCTCCACCACGAAGTCCGCGGCAGCGGCCCCGTCCTGCTGCTCCTCCCGGGCGGCGCCGGCGACGCCGGCATGTACGCGGGCATGTACGCCGAACTCGCCGCCCGGTACACCGTCGTCTCCTACGACCCGCGAGGCCTCTCCCGCAGCCCCCTCGACGGACCGCTCACCGACCAGCGGGTGGACGTCTGGAGCGACGACGCCCGTCGCCTGATCGAGCACCTCTCGCCCGACGGCACGGCCGACGTGCTCGGCTGCAGCTCGGGCGCGATCGTCGCCGTCGACCTGCTCGCCCGGCACCCCGGGCGGGTGCGCCGCGTCGTCGCCCACGAGCCGCCCCTGCTGGAGCTCCTCGACGACCCGGCCCCGCACAAGGCCCTCTTCGCCGAAGTCCGCGCCACCTACCGGACGGAGGGCATCGCCGCCGCCATGGCCCGGTTCGGCGAGGGCCTGGGGGACGGGCAGCCCGAGCACGCCCCCGACCGCAGCCCGGAGGCCGTCGCCGAGCAGGCCACCGAACTGCCGCCCGAGATCCAGGAGATGGCACCGCGGATGCATGCCAACCTGCCCGTCTTCCTCGACCGGATGCTCTACCCCTTCGCCACCACCCCGCCCGACCTGGCCGCCCTGCGCCCCGTCGCCGACAGGCTGGTCCCCGCCGCCGGACGCGACTCCCGCCACCAACTCCCGCTCCACGGCCCGGCCTCCCGCCTCGCCGCCCTCCTCCACCGCGACCTCGCCGAGTTCCCCGGCGGCCACCTCGGCGCCGTCGAACACCCCGCCGCCTTCGCCCACCGGCTCCTCGCCCTCCTCGCCCCGGCGGACTGAGCTCAACGCCCGTGCCGGACCGGCCGGACGGGCCGGACTGGCGGAGCCGGCGGGCCGGGAAGCGACTGTACGGCGGTCTGGACGTGCCTGCCTTCCTGGCCCACTTCGACCTCGCGCCGGCCGAGTCCGCCCGGCTCGCCGACCACCAGGCCCGCCTGCTGGCCCTGCTCTGCTAGACCAGGCCCGGACGCTCTGACCAGGCCCGGCCGGTCTGATCGGGCCCGGCCGGGCCGACCGGGACGCGGTGGCCTCAGGAGGCAGACAACTCGTCGAGGGCCAGGGCGGCAGCGCCGACCAGCCCCGCGTCGGTGCCGAGGTGGGCGGGCAGGACGGTGAGTCCGGCGGCGAACGGCAGGGCGGCGTAGGTGTGCAGGTGGCGGCGGAGCGGGTCGAAGAGGACGTCCCCGGCCCTGGCGACGCCGCCGCCGATCACGGCCGCCTCGATCTCCACCAGCGTGGCGGTCGCGGCGATGCCGGCGGCCAGCGCCCGGGCGGCGCGGTCGAAGGAGGCGAGCGCGGTCGGGTCGCCGGCCCGGGCGGCCTCGGCGACGGCGGACGCGGAGGTGTCGGGCCCCGTCGGCCGCCAGCCGTCCCGGACGGCTCGGGCGGCGATCGCGGTGCCGCTGGCCAGGATCTCGAGGCAGCCGCGCGAGCCGCACGGGCAGGGGTCGCCGTCCAGGTCGACGCTGATGTGGCCGAGGTGGCCGGCGTTGCCGGTCCGCCCGTGGTGGACGCTGCCGCCCAGGACGAGCCCGGCGCCGACGCCGGTGGAGACGACCAGGCAGAGCGCGTCGGCGTACGGGCGGGCGGCGCCGTAGCGGTGTTCGGCCGCCGTCATCGCCACCGCGTCGCCGCCGAGCACCACGGGCAGCCCCCGGACGGCCGGGTGCGCACCCGCCTCGGCGACGATCGGGAAGCCGCGCCAGGCGGCGATGTTGACCGGGCTGACGGTGCCAGCGGAGGTGTCGACCGGGCCGGCGCTGCCGATGCCGAGGGACCGCACCCCGCCCCACAGCGGGTGCGCGGAGAGCTCGTCGAGGACGCGGTGGACGGCGCCGAGGACGGTGTCCGCGTCCTCGCGGGCCGGGGTGGGGCGCTGGACCTGGTGCAGCAGCCGGCCGGAGGGGTCGACGAGTCCGCCGGCGATCTTCGTCCCGCCGATGTCGAGGGCGGCGACGAGGCCGGGGGCGTCGGTTCCGGGTGCGGCCTGGCCGGCCGTCCTGGCGCTGCTCATGGTGGTGCTCCGGGGCGGGTGCGGTGGTACGGGGGTCGATTCTGGCCGAGCCTGACAACGTTGTCCAGCGTCGTCGGGTCCGTATGCTGCGTGGTCATGAACAGCCGACCTGCCGCCAGGCCCACCATGAAGGACGTCGCGGCCGCGGCGGGCGTCGGACTGAAGACCGTCTCCCGGGTCGTCAACGAGGAGTCCGGCGTCAGCCCCGCGATGGCGGCCCGGGTGCGGGCGGCGATCGCCGAACTCGGCTTCCGCCGCAACGACAGCGCCCGGCTGCTGCGCACCGGCTCCACCGCCAGCGTCGGGCTGGTGCTGGAGGACATCGGCGACCCGTTCTCCTCGGCGCTCTCCCGCGGGGTGGAGGCCGTCGCCCGCGAGCACGGCTGTCTGCTGTTCGCCGGTTCCAGCGCCGAGGACCCGGACCGCGAACGGGAGTTGGCCCTGGCCCTGTGCGCCCGCCGGGTGGACGGGCTGCTGGTGGTGCCCGCGGGCGGCGACCACGGCTACCTGCTGCCCGAAACCGCCTCCGGTCTCGCGGTGGTCTTCCTGGACCGACCCGGCGCCGGGATCGAGGCCGACGCGGTGCTCAGCGACAACGCCGGCGGCGCCCGCGCGGGCACCGCCCACCTGATCGCGCACGGGCACCGCCGGATCGGCTTCGTCGGGGACCTGCCGCACATCCACACCTGCGCGGAGCGGCTGCGCGGCTACCGCGAGGCGATGGGGACGGCCGGACTGCCGGTCGACGAACGGTGGATCGCGACCGGTCCGACCGACCCCGTGACGGTCGGCCGGGCCGTGCGGCGCCTGTTGACCGACGGGCCGGACGGGCGGGCCGAGCCGGTCACCGCACTCTTCACCGCGAACAACCGGGTCACCCTCGCCGCCCTCCGGGCCCTGGCCGGGCTGTCCGCCCGGCCCGCCGTGGTCGGCTTCGACGACCTCGAACTCGCCGCCCTGCTCAGCCCCGGTCTCACCGTGGTCGCGCAGGACCCGGAGACGCTCGGCCGGACGGCCGCCCGCCTGCTCTTCGACCGGCTCGGCCGGGACACCTCCCCGCCGCGACGCGTCGAACTGCCCACCCGACTGATCGTCCGGGGCTCGGGCGAGCTCCCGCCCGCCTGACCGGAGGACCACCGGTCGGAGGACCACTGACCGAAGGACCACCGGTCGGAGGACCACCGACCGAAGGAGCACGACCCCGGTCGAACCGGCCCGGCGGCCGGGTGCCCGCGGACAATCCGGTGGCCCGTGGGCGGCCCGGCCTGCTTGGATGCGGGCCATGAGCACCGATCTGCCCACCGGTTACGAGCTGTCCACCGACCCCGAGCGCCTGGACCGGGCGCTGGTCCACCGATGGCTGTCCGAGGACGCCTACTGGGCGCTCGGCCGTCCGCGGGAGAAGCAGGAGCGGGCGATCGGCGGGTCGCTCAACTTCGGTGTGTACGAGAGTGCTTCGGGTGCCCAGGTGGGCTACGCCCGGGTGGTGACGGACGGTGCCACCTTCGGCTGGCTCTGCGACGTCTACGTCGCCCCTGGCGCGCGCGGTCGGGGCCTCGGCACCGCCCTGACCGCCGCCGTCCGCGACCACCTCGCCCCGTTCGGGCTGCGCCGCATCATGCTGGCCACCGCCGACGCCCACGAGGTGTACGCCAAGGCGGGTTTCGCGCCCCTCGACGACCCCGGCAAGTGGATGGCCCTGGGCGCGCAGTGAGCCCGCCGGCCCACCGCGAAGCCGACCCCACCGCACCGGAGAGGCCCGGCGGCTCAGCGGCCGTCGGCGTCCGAGGCGGCCAGCCGGTCCAGTTCGCCGGCGATGGCGGCGCGGAGCGGGTCGTGCTGCGGGCCGAGGGCGGTGTCCGCACCCGTCCAGCTCTCCTCGGGGTGGAGCCAGACCGGCATCCGGACGAGGTCGGCCGGCTCCCACTCGTACCGCGGCCAGACGTGGGCGTGCAGGTAGCCGTCGGTGTTGCCGAGGATCTCCAGGTTCACCCGGCGGAAGGCGGGGTCGAGGCGGCGGCAGGCCAGTTCGACGGCCTCGCCGAGCCGCTCCATGTCGGAGAGGAAGGCGATCCGCCGCCCGCGCGGCAGCTCCGACAGCCGCTGCACGCCCGGCTCGTCCGTCAGGAGCAGCGAGTAGCCCGGCAGGAACTGCACGTCCCCGATCACCGCGAAGCCCGCCCCGAGGCGCCGCAGCACCGAGGGGTTCTCGCCGCGCAGGGCGCTGCCGATCCGGTCCGAACGCCAGTCCTCAGTCATCCCCCGACCCTACCCCGCCGTGATCACCGGTCGGCGGCCGGCACCGCTCAGGCCTGACGGGTCGGCAGCACCACCAGGTGGCGGAGGTTCACGTGCCGCGGGCGGCTGACGGTGAATCCGATCACGTCGGCGATCTCCTCGGCGGAGAGCGGCCCGATCGCGTCGAACATCGCGCCGAGCTGGCCGTCGAGACCCAGCGAGGGGTTGTCGATGTGCGCGCCGAGCTCGGTGTCGGTCAGGCCGGGCTCCACGGTGGAGACCCGGACGTCGCGCGGGCCGAACTCGCTGCGCAGCGAGGTCGCCAGGTGGGTGAGCGCCGCCTTGGTGGCGCTGTAGACGGCGTAGTTGGGGAAGGAGACGTGGGAGGCGATCGAGGAGACGGCCACCAGGTCCGCGGTGCGTCCTTCGGCGGCGGTGGCCACCAGGTCGCCGGTGAAGGCGCGGACCACCCGCAGCACACCGGTGACGTTGGTGTCGATCATCCGGGTCCACTCGTCGATCCGGCCGTCGTCCACCGGGTTGGGCAGCATCACGCCGGCGGCGGCGACCAGCAGGTCGACCCGGCCGAGTCCGGCCGCGACCAGCTCGGCGGCCCCGTCCACCGACCGCTGGTCGGTGACGTCGGCCGGCACGGCGAGCGCCCGGCCACCGGCGGCCCCGATCTCGGCGGCCAGCTCCTTCAGCCGGTCCTCGCGGCGGGAGAGCAGCGCCACCGCGGCGCCGTTCGCGGCGAGCAGCTTCGCGGTGGCGGCGCCCATGCCGCTCGCGGCACCGGTGACGACGGCGACACGGCCGGAGAGGGAGGAGTAGGACATGGTGGGCTCCTGGGAGGGGATCAGCGGCGGTCGTCCCGCCGTCGTTTCCTTGACGTCCCCGAGCCTGCCGCTCCCGTCCGCGCCCACCCAGGGCCGTGGTTTTCCTGGGTCTGCCAGGACCACCCTCGACGGCCCCGGAGGATCCGTAGGGTCGGGGCATGAGCAACAGTGATCGCGACGGACTCGGCGCCTTCCTCCGCGCCCGCCGCGCCATGGTCCGGCCGGAGTCGCTCGGCCTCCCGGAGTACGGACGGCGCCGGCGGGTGCCCGGGCTGCGCCGCGAGGAGGTGGCGCAGCTGGCCGGGGTCAGCGTGGACTACTACGTGCGGCTGGAGCAGGGCCGCGGCGGCGGCACCTCCACCGAGGTGCTGGACGCGGTGGCCAGGGTGCTGCGGTTGGACGCCACCGAGCGGGCCCACCTGCACCGACTGGCCCGGCCGCCCCGGGAGGACGCCGTCGCGGCGGCCCCGGCGGAGGTCCGCGACGGGGTGCGGCTCGTCCTCGACATGCTGGCCGGCCCGGCCTTCGTGCTCGGCCGGTGCATGGACGTGCTGGCGTGGAACGCCGCGGCGGAGGCGCTGCTCGGGCTGTCGGACATCCCGGAGGGCGAGCGCAACATGGCCCGGCACGCCTTCCTCGACCCGCGGGCCCGCGCCTTCTACCCGGCCTGGGAGCAGGTCGCCGCGGAGACCGTCGCCCATCTGCGGCTGGACGCGGCCCGCCACCCCGCCGACCGGCGGGCGGCCGCGTTCGTCGAGGAGCTGTCGGCACGCAGCCCGGAGTTCCGGCGGCTCTGGGACGGGCACGCGGTGGCTGAGAAGACCCACGGGCGGAAACTGCTGCGGCACCCGACGGCCGGTCTGCTGGACCTCGGCTACGAGACGCTGGCCCTGCCGGGCGACCCCGGCCTGCTGCTGGTCGTCTACACGGCCGAGCCGGGCTCGCCGGAGGCCGAACGGCTCGCCGCCCTCCCGGCCGCCGTCCCGGTCTGACCCGCCCGGACCGGCACGGCCCGGTACAGCAGGCCCCGCACAGCACAGCGCGCCCCGCCGTGCTCGGGGGTTCACGGCGGGACGCTGGACCTTCAGCATGGCCCCGTCCTAGCCCCGCTGCCACCGAGCACCGCCGAACAGGCGTCACCGTGATCACGGGCGACCCCGGGGCCGCGGCCTCACCGCCGGTCCGGCTCCGGCGGGAGCGTCGCCGTGCCCGGCGCGGCACCGGGCCAGACCAGCAGGACGGGGCAGGGCGCGTGGTCCACCACGAACCGGGCGGCCGGTCCGAGGCTGCGCGGTCCGAGGTGGGTGCGGTCGCCGTCCCGGGCCAGCACCAGCAGGTCGGCGCCCTCCGCGGCGGCCACCACCTCCCGCTCGGTCCGCCCGGCCCGTTCCACCCGGTGGCAGGGACGCCCCAGGCGCTCCGCCGCGGCGTCCAGCAGCCCGTGCCCGGCCGCGTCCGCGAGCTCCTCCAGTCGGCTGCCGGGGTCGCTGCCCCAGCCGTCGGCGTGGTCGCCGCGCGGGTGCCGACGGCCCATCAGCCCGGCGAAGGCGCCGTGCGCGGCGCCGGGCACGTCGCGGTCGCTCACGTGCAGCAGCACGACCTCCGCGCCCGGCGGGGCGTGCACCCGGGCCGCGTCGACGCAGGCACGCCACGTGCCCTCGGCCACCCACACCACGACCGCCACGGCCTCACCCTCCGACGACCTGCAGGGAGCCCCACAGTGCCACGACCGACAGGAGCAGGGAAGCAGGCACCGTGAGCAGTCCGAGCCGGGTGAACTCGCCGAGGTCCACCTCCCCTTCGTGGGCGTGCACGATGCGCCGCCACAGCAGGGTCGCGAGCGAGCCCGCGTAGGTCAGGTTGGGCCCGATGTTGACGCCCAGCAGGACGGCCAGCACCGCCCCGGCCCCGGACGGGGCGGTGAGCGGCAGCAGCACCAGTACCGCCGGCAGGTTGTTGATCACGTTCGCCAGGACGGCCGCCAGCGCGGCGATCCCCAGCAGGGCCGCGAACCCCTGGCCGGTGGGCACCAGGTGGCCGAGCGCGTCCGCCAGTCCGTTGTCCACCACGGCGCGCACCACCAGGCCGAGCGCCAGGACGAAGGCCAGGAACGGGACGCTGGTCGCCTGCACCACGGTGAGCACGGTGGTCCTCCGCCGGGCCAGCGCATGCGCGGCGAGGACCAGCGCTCCGGCGCAGGCCACCCACGCCGGGTCCACCCCGAGCGCCGAGGCGGGCACGAATCCGGCCAGCGTGCAGGCGACGGTGACCAGTGCGAACCGCGGCATCCGGGGCACCTCGTCGGCCGCCGCGGCATCCGCCCCGGCGTCGAGGTCGGCGGCGAAGAAGCGCTGCAGCACCACGTACTCGACACCGATCGCCACCAGCCAGGGCAGCAGCATCAGCGCACCGAAGCGGACGAAGCCGAGACCGCTCGCGGTGAACGCGAGCAGGTTGGTCAGGTTGGAGACCGGCAGCAGCAGCGAGGCGGTGTTCGACAGGTGGGTGCAGGCGTAGACGTGCGGCTTGGGCCGGGCGCCGAGCCGGGCCGCGGTGGCGAACACCACCGGCGTCAGCAGGACGACCGTCGCGTCCAGGCTGAGCACCGCCGTGATCGCCGAGGCGACCGCGAACACCTGGACCAGCAGGTGGCGGGGCCGGCCGGCGGCCGTCCGCGCCATCCAGGCCCCGCAGGCCCGGAACAGGCCCTCGTCGGCGCAGAGCCGGGCGAGCACCAGCACCGCGGCGAGGAACCCGATCACCGGGCCCAGGCGCGCCGCCTCCTCGCGGGCGTGGTCCAGGGAGAGCGCACCCGTGCCGACCGCGATCGCGGCGGCGGGCACCGCCACCACCGCCTCCGGCCAGCCGAACGGCCGGACCACCGCACAGACCAGCACCACCACCAGCAGGCCGACCGACAACACCTCGGACGACGACATGTTCCGCTTCCGCTCCTCACCGACACCGCGCCGCACACCGGGCGGCCGCACCGGCGCACCCCGCGGCACCCCGGGGCCGGACCGGGGCGGACCACCGACGACTCCGGTCACGATCGAACCAGAGTGGTACGGCGGTCCGCGCACCGGCTCCGGCAGGTCCTCGCCGACCGTTCGGGCGAACCGGGCAGGTCGGGCAGGCAGGTCGGTGTGCGGGTCCGGGCGCGGCCGACGCCGGGTCAGCCGAGCGACTTGCCGCGCTCCGCCAGGGCCGCCCGGAGCCGTTCCAGGGCTTTGGGGCCCATGCCGTGGAGCTTCTTCAGCTCGGCGACCGGCACCCCGGCCAGGTCGTCGAGGCGGGTGTAGCCGGCGCCGGTCAGCGCGCGGGTGGCGGGGGCGCCGATGTTCCGGGGGAGGTCGCCCTGCGGCGGATCGGTCATGCCGCCGATCCTGCCGCATCCCGCACCGGCGTCGCGACCCGGTGCGGGAACCCGGCGTGTCGTCGGTTCCCGACCGCCGGGCGGACGGGTACCACGAGGGGGAGGGGCGGTCGGTCGGGGCCGCCCCCGCACCGGAGGGAGACGGCATGGACAGCACCCTGGCAGGGATCGTCGACGCACTGAAGGCGGTCGAGAAGCAGGCCCGGGACACCGCGCTCGCCAAGGCCCGCACCCACCGCGAGCCGGTGCCGCTCGCCGACCAGCCGCACCTGCTGGGCGCGCTGGCCGCCGCCGTCGAGGCGCTCAGGGACGTGGCGGGCACCTTCCCCGACCGGATGCACACCCCGGACGGCAGAACCGCGCTCCGCACCGCCACCGAGCGGCTGGGCGTTGCGGCGGGCGTCCTGCGGGACGCCGAGCGGCACGCCGCCGCGGGCGGCATCTGACCTGCCGGCAGCGCGACGGCAGCGCGGCGGCGCATCCCGGGGTCGTCCCGGGGCAGTGTCGGTGTTCCGGTCGGCGCCTGCCGGTCACGACCCCGGAGGTGTCCATCCGTCGGCACGTCCGGGCCGTGTTGCCAGCGCCAGGGACACCGCCTCCTCCGGGGTGGCCGCCCGGACGGGGCCGGTGCCGGGCGGGGCGTCCGGGAGGGCCCAGCCCGCCAGCGACACGACCGGCGTGCCGATGCGCAGGGCGAGGGCGGTCTCGCTGAGCGTGCCCCAGCTGCCGCCGACCGCGATCAGGGCGTCGCAGGCCCGCACCAGCAGCCCGTTCCGCAGTTCGCCGAGGCCGGTGGCCAGGGCCACCGTCAGATGCGGGTTCCCCCGGGCGCGGTCGGTGCCCGGCAGCAGCCCGACCGTGAGTCCGCCGCGGCTGCGCGCCCCGGCCGCGGCCGCCTCCATCACGCCGCCGAGTCCGCCGCAGAGCAGCACCGCGCCGTGTCCGGCCAGCAGTTCGCCGACCCGGCGGGCGAGCGCGCACTCCTGCGGGCCCGCCCCGCCCGGGCCGATCACCCCCACGTACGGCGGGCCGGCCGCGGGTGGATCCTGCGACGTCATGGCGGCCTCCGGGCCGGGTGCGGGTACTGGGCGACACCGGCAGTATCGGGCGCCGGCCGGGAATCCGGGCCGGTCCCGGCGCCGTCGGAGTGACCCTCCGGCGCACCGCGGCGTCGCCGGGTCAGCCCTCCAGGGCGATGTAGAGGCGGCGGCCCTGCGGGCGGAAGCCGACCCGCTCGTACACGCGGCGGGAGCCCTCGCCGGAGTACTCCAGCCAGACGGACGAGGCGCCGCGGCCGAACATCGTCGCGGCCAGCTCGGCGGTGACCGCCGCCGCGATGCCGCGACCGCGGTAGTCGGGCCGGGTGCCGACGCCGGCCAGTTCCGAGGTGCCGACGGCCGGGGCCGAGCAGATCGCCCCGCCGGCGCAGCCGCCGTCGGGGGAGCGGACGAAGCGGACGGCGCCGCCGCCGTCCTCGGTCCGGCGCAGGCGGGCCGCCCCCTCCGGGGAGGAGGTGAACTCGCCGGCGAACGCCTCGGACAGGGCCGCGTCGATCGCCGCGTAGTCCGTGTCCCCGCCGGGTGCCTCGACCGTCGGCACGGGCGCGTTGCCGTACCGGGGCGGGGTCAGGGTGGCGGGGGTGCAGACCAGGTACTCGTGCACGGCCTCCACGGTGAAGCCGGCAGCGAGCAGCGCCCGCTCCACGAGGGGAGCCGAGTCGGGCGCGAACTCCAGCCGCGGCTTGAGACCGCGGTCGCGGAAGGCCGCGACCAGGCCGGCGACGTCCGCCGCGGTCGGCTCGGCGCCGGGCAGCGGGGTCGCGTAGTTGATGTAGGGGCTGGTGGTGTCGGGGTCGAAGCCCGCCACGAACCCGCCGGTCTCGACGACCAGGGGACGGCGGCGCAGGTTGGCAACGGCGAAGCTCTGGACAGGGGTGTCCACGGTGATGATGACCTCACGTCAAGACAAGGGTGGGTGCACACCCGCACCGGTGGCGGGGAGCACTGGATGTCGGGCCGGTACGAGCCGGCGCCACCGCCGCGGAGGGCGATGGCAGACGGTGCGGGGCACCGCGCGTGGGGCCGCCGTGAGACGGGCGTGGTACGTGAGGCTGCGCAGCAGGCAGGCGCTCAGTACCGACGGCGGCCGCTGAGGGACGCCGGGACCATGGACTTCATTCCCTTGGGGGTGAGTGCGCGCTCCCGTGCGGAGCGCGGCTCACACCTTGCCACGCACACGCACCGCCTGGCAACCGTTGCCGGTTGAGCGGTCGTCAGGGCGTCCGGGCGTCCGGTGGTCCCGGCCCTCCGGTCGCCGGAACGTCACCGGTCGCCGTCCGTGCCGTCCATACCGCCCGTGCCGTCCGTGCCGTCCGCCGCGTCCGTGCCGTCCGTGCCGTTCGCGGGGCCCGTCCCGCCGGGGCTCGGCGCGGTCGGTGGTCCGGTGCGGGTCCGGCGCCGTCGGCGCCAGAGCACGGCCGCGCCGCCCACCAGCAGGACGAGGCCGACGGCGGCGAGGACGCCCATCCAGGTCTGGTCGAAGAGGGCGCCGCCGAGGGCGCCGATCAGGGTGTAGGCGGCGGCCCACAGCAGGGCGGCCGGGGCCTCGCCGACGGCGAAGCGGCGGACGGGCCAGCCGGAGAGCAGACAGGCCGCGATCATGAAGATCCGCCCGCCGGGGACGAGCCGGGACGGCACCAGGACGGCCCGGCCGTGCTCGTCGAGCCTGCGTTCGGCCTCCTGGACCCGCGGATGGTCGAACTTCGGCCGGATCCGGGCCTCCAGCCGTCCGCCCGCCTGCCCGGCGAGGCGGTAGAGGGTGACGTCCCCGCACCATGCGCCGAGGCCCGCGCAGGCGACCACCAGCGCCACGTCGCGGGGCACCGCCGAGGAGTGCACGGCTGCCGCGGCCGTCGCGCTGACCAGGATGCTGGTGGGAAAGACCGGGACGACGGATCCGAGCGCCACCAGCAGGAACAGGGCCGGGAAGCCCACCGACTCGGCGGTGCCCGAGTCCGCGGCCAGTGCCGCCAGCGCCGCGCCGGTCACCGGGCGCACCCCTGCCGCCGCCCGGCGGCGGCTGCCGGCTGCCCGGCGCGGTGGGTGTCGGCTGGCACGGCTTCGGCGTCCTCACGGATGGGACTACGGGTCGGCCCGGACAATACACGCGAATCGGCGCCGGACCCGGCAGGTGCGGCCGCTCGCCGGGGGGAGCCGCCTGGTCAGGCGTGCCGGCGGACCGCCGGGCGCGACACCCCCGGTACCCGCTCCGACATGAGCGGACGTCATGCGACGTCCGACGGACGGCGGCTGACGGCCCGTACGGGCGTGGGCGATCAGGCTATGGGTTCCCCCGGGACTGGTCATGCACCGGTAAATCTTTTCCGCCGTCCCTTGAGATCCACGTGATCATCGGAATAGATGGCTCACGGCAGTCAACCATCGACGCAGGCCGGGGACTTCTTCCGCCGGCCCGCCTGCCACGCCCTCGTTGAGCGACACCGACGCTCCACCATTCTTTCCCGAAGTGGGGGACAGACGTGCCCATAGCACGCAACCGGATCTCCAGGATCGCCGTACCGGCCACCGCCGCGCTGATCCTGGGAACCCTCGGGGCGGCCGCCCCGGCCGGCGCTGCCACGCCGACCGGCGAGCAGACCGCCAAGCCGCTCCCCGGCACCCATCCGGAGTGGGCCACCGCACAGGCCGACGCCGGCGCCGTGCCCGACTCCGCCCCGGCCTCCGCCCGGATCTACCTGGCGGGCCAGGACCAGGCCGGTCTCGCCGCCCTCGCCAAGGCGGTCTCCGACCCGAACTCGCCGGCCTACGGGGCGTTCCTCCCCGACGGCCAGGCCGAGGCCCGGTTCGGCGCCTCCGCCGCGCAGGTCAAGGCGGTCACCGACTGGGTGACCGGCGCCGGCCTCAAGGTCGACGCCACCACGGCGCACTACGTGCAGGTCTCCGGCAGCACCGGCGCCCTCGCCAAGGCGTTCGGCACCGGCTTCCGCACCTACCGCACCGAGGACGGCCTGCACCGGGCCGCCGCGAAGGACGCCGTCGTCCCGGCCTCGGCGGCCGGCGCGGTGCTCGCCGTCAGCGGCCTCAGCGACACCCTGCACAAGAACACCTCGCACGCCGTCTCCGTCCGCGAGGCCGAGGCCCGTGCGCAGGCCGGCGCCAAGTCCGCCCGGCTGGCCGCCCCGGCCGGGAAGGCGCCGGCGACCCTGCCGACCGTGCCGACCTGCTCCGAGGACGGCTACGGCTCGAAGACCGCCAAGGGCGCGCCGGACGGCTACGAGAAGAACGAGCCGTTCGCCCCCTGCTCCTACGTCCCGAGCCAGCTGCGCAAGGCGTACGGCGTGACCGACGCCAAGGTGTCCGGCAAGGGCGCCCGGATCGCGATCATCGACGCGTACGGCCTCGCCAGCATGGAGCAGGACGCCAACCACTTCTCCACGCTGCACGGCGACAAGCCGTTCGCGGCCGGGCAGTACCGCGAGTACGTCACCCCGGACAAGTGGACCCACCAGGACGAGTGCGGCGGCGCGGCCGGCTGGGCCGGCGAGGAGGCGCTGGACGTCGAGATGGCGCACGGCCTCGCGCCGGACGCCCAGGTGGTCTACGTCGGCGGCAACTCCTGCTACGACCAGGACCTCTACGACGCCATGGCCAAGGTCGTCGACGAGCACCTGGCCGACGTGGTCTCCAACTCCTGGGGCGAGATCATGCACGGCACCGGCGGGGACCTCGACCCCGCGGTGGTCGCCGCCGACAACCAGCTGTTCCAGCGTGCCGCGGTCACCGGCATCGGCTTCACCTTCTCCTCCGGCGACTGCGGCGACAGCTCGCCGGGCGCCGCCGCCACCGGCGTCAACTGCCAGACCGACACCACCCAGGCGCAGACCGACTGGCCGTCCTCCTCGCCGTGGGTCACCTCGGTCGGCGGCACGGCGCTCGAACTCGCCGACAAGGCCGGCCACTACGGCCGCGAGGTGTCGATGGGCGACCAGCGGTCCGTCCTCTCCGACGACCAGAAGTCCTGGACGCCCTTCCCCGGCAAGTTCTACTTCGGCGGTGGCGGCGGCGTCTCCAAGGACTTCGCCCAGCCGTGGTACCAGCAGGGCGTCGTGCCGGACCGGATCGCCAAGACCGCGGCCGACGGCACCAAGTCCGCGACCCCGCTGCGCGCCACCCCGGACGTCGCGATGAGCGGCGACCTGGTCGCCGCCACCCTGGTCGGCTACACCGACGGCGGCACCTACAGCGAGGGCGGCTACGGCGGCACCTCGGTCTCCGCCCCGGAGTACGCGGCCATGCTCGCCGACGCCGTGCAGGCCCGCGGCGGCCGGGCGGTCGGCTTCGCCAACCCGGCGATCTACGACCGGGCCGGCGGCGGCGGCGCCTTCCACGACGTCAACGACTCCGCCGTGCACAACAAGTTCGGCAACGTGGTCGACCTCGGCCTGGTCGGCGGCGCGCTGAAGGTCCGGCTCTACAAGATCGCGGCCGACTACGGCCTGTCCGCGGCCAAGGGCTACGACACCGCCACCGGCGTGGGCACCCCCGGCAAGGACTTCTTCAACTCCTTCCGGCTGCCGCACCGCCGGTGACGGCGGGCCGGGACGGCGCGGCGTCGGCCCGGCGCGCACCGCCCCCCCACACCACCCCGCCCCGCGGGGGGGTGGGCCCACGAGCCCCGGGGCGTG
>NZ_JBFBJY010000052.1:0-59012 GCF_040702125.1 Kitasatospora sp. NPDC085895
TTCGAAGCCGAACCGTTGCCGGCCGGTACTGCTCAAAGGCCGCGGTGGCGTGGGCCGTCGGGTGTGTGGATGCGGGCGCCGAGGGTGTCGTTCGGTCGAGGTACACCGGCGCGGTGAACCGGGATTCGGCCGCCTCGGGGCCGCGGCGGCGCAGCAGGCCGGTGCTGGAGCACCGCCGAACCCGTCGAAGCAGCCCGGTACGTCGCCGCCTGCAAGCACGTCCGTTCCACCATCCGGCACGGCGACCACCACCGTGCGGGCGCCGGGTGCGGACCTGCCCGGTACGGTTCGACGGCCGTCCGGAGCAAGTGGGCGGAGATCCGGGCGTTTGGGATTCACGACGCGGTAAAGACGGGTGCTGACAACGGCTTTACCCCCTTCGAAGCAGGAGGAGCACATGGGCGTCATTGCCTGGATCTTGATCGGACTGTTCGCCGGCCTCATCGCGAAGGCGCTGATGCCGGGCAAGGACCCCGGGGGCATCATCGTCACGATCCTCATCGGGATCGGAGGCGGACTGCTGGGCGGCTGGCTCGGAAAGGTCATCTTCGGCGTCGACTCCATCGACGGCTTCTTCGACCTCTCCACCTGGATCGCCGCCATCGTCGGCTCGGTCATACTCCTTGCCCTCTACCGACTGGTCACGGGCAACAAGCACCACCACCGGCACGCCTGAGCGCCCGGACGTGAACGAAAACGGCTCCCCCTCCCAGGAGGGCGGAGCCGTTTCGTTGCCCGTCTCCGCCGGGCGGTGGAACGTGGTCCAGGTTTCCTGCGGGTCGGTTTCGGCCGCCATGGCGTGCGCTCCTCACTTCCGCTCCTTCTTCCACGCGGACGGCTCGTGCACGGCCCCGCGCCCGGACTCGTCGCTGCGCACCTGGGACCGGGGACCGCCCGGGGAGGCGGTCACGGTGCGGCCCACGTCCGCTTGATGATCTTCTTCTCCACGCTGCCCGACGTCTCACTGCCGTGGCTGCGCCGGGTGACCTCGTCATCCTGGCCGGGGTCGTCCTTGCCCGCGGAGTCGTCGGCTTGCGTGTCGGTGCTTCCCTTCGTCGTGGACCTCGCCGCCGAGCCCTGGTGGTCCGCCGGCTCGGGATCGACGTCGCCGGGCACGAGGCCCACGGGCCGCTCCACCACCGGCCGGACCGCACGGACCGCCTCCGGGGTGGGAACCGGTGCTCCCACCCGGGCCGCCTGCCTGCGGACCATGCGCATACCGCCGGGCGGGCCCGGCGAACGGGCCCCACGGGGCGACTCAGGGGGGCACGGGAAGGACGTCGGTGATGTACAGGTCGACGGCGTGGACGGTCAGGCCCAAGGTGCGGGTGGCGGTGGCGAGGACGACGTGGCGCACCTTCTCGGCCTGTTCGGCCAGTGGGCGTCCGTAGGCGGCCCGGAGCGTCAGGGCGATGGTGACGTCTCCTCGGGGACCCGGTGCGAGGCGGCAGCTGGCGACGAGCGCGTCGGTCGCGGTGTCGACGGCGCGGCGCAGGGAGGCGGCGGCCGCCGCCTCCCAGATGTACGCGGGAGAGCGCGAGGGGACCGGCAGGAGCCGGCCGCGGCGGATCTGCTGACGGACGGCGGCCAGGATGCGGTGGGTGAGTTCCGGTCGCAGGACGACCGGCCGGGCGGTGAGCGCTTCGGCGGCGCGGTGGACTTCGGCCAGGGCGGCCCGCGCCCGGAGGCAGTAAGGGCAGCGTTCGGTGTGCCGGTCCGGGGGTTCCTCCCAGGACTCGCCGATGGTGCGCCCGCAGGGAAGCGGTTCGTCCGGCCGCGGGACGAGCCGGCCCGGCCGGGAGGGGGTCGACGGGAGGGTGCGGGGTTCTATCGCCATGGGGCCAGCACCTCCTGGAGGGTTCGGCGGGCGCGGAAGAGCCGGCCACGGACGGTCGGCTCGCCGACACCGGTGATCTGGCAGATGTCGCGGTAGGACAGGCCCTGCAGTTCGTAGAGGACCCAGCAGATGCGTTGGTGCGCGGGCAGGCGCTCCAGGGCGGCCAGCAGGGCCCCGGCCAGGGCATCGGCTTCGGCCGCCGAGCTCGGCACGCCGCCGGGGTCGGAGTCGGCTGGTTCGGGCACCTCGTGCAGCGGCAGGAGGGTGCGGTGGCGACGCCGCACGTTCAGGCAGCAGTTGATGGTGATCCGGTGCATCCAGGTGTGGAAGGACGCCCGGTGGTGGAAGGCCGCCAGGCGGCGCCAAGCGCTGGTGAACGCGTCCTGAACGGCCTCCTCGGCATCGGGCAGGTTGCCGAGCAGGTGGTAGGCGAGTTTCAGCAGCCCCGGCGTGTGACGCCGGACCAGGACGGAGAACGCTTCCTGGTCGCCCTCCGCGGCCCGGACGGCCAGGACGTCATCGGGCAATCGCCGGCAGCCGGCGTCCGCCTCCGCCGAGGCGGAGGCTGCCGGGACGGGCACCCGGTGCGGTGCGGGGGGAGTGAGGCCGTTGTCCGGGGGATGCGGGCTCGTCTGGTGTGCCATCGCCGAGATCCTTCGCGTGATGCACGCGGTCGGGACTTCTCCTCGCGTGCCACCAAGAACGCGCCTTTACCGATTCGGAGATTTCATCCCTCGGAGGAGCGACCGTGAGGATCGCGCCTCTGTGCGTGTCCAACCATGTGACGGCCCCGGACGGGGCTCTTCCAGGACAAGGACCAGGACCATGACGGATCCCAGCAACCTTTCCGGCAGCCGCGACCAGGGAACGACGCCGACGTTCGGGACCCTCTCCCGCGACAGCGGGCAGCCGGCCGAGTTGCGCGGCAAGACGACCATCGCCGACGGAGTGGTCGAGAAGATCGCCGGCATAGCGGCCCGACAGGTCCCCGGCATCTACAACCTGGGGGCCGGCATGGCCCGCACGCTCGGCGCGGTACGCGACCGTGTTCCCGGCGGGCGCCCCAGTGTCAGCCGTGGTGTGAAGGTGGAGGTGGGCGAGCGGCAGGCCGCCATCGACCTCGACCTCGTGGTGGAGTACGGCCCCTCCATCGCCGACCTGGCCGGCGACGTGCGCGCCAGCGTGATCGACGCGGTGGAACGGATGACCGGACTCGAGGTCGTCGAGGTCAACGTGACCGTCGACGACGTCCACCTGCCCGAGGACGACGAGGACGCGCAGAGCGAGAGCCGCGTGCAGTAGGGGGCACCCTGTGCGCAAGGACGGTGAGTGAGTGATGAGTGCTGCAATCGCGGGCCTGCTGGCAGGCATCGCCCTGGGGTTCGCCGGCTACTTCGGTGGCTTCTGGGCGTTCCTGCTGGCGGCCGTGCTGGGCGCGATCGGCCTGTTCGTCGGGCTGCTCGTGGACGGCACGCCGGTCGGAGACATGTTCCGTTCCCGGGACCGTAGGTGAGCACCGGCGCGCCGGCCGCCCGCAGCGGCCGGGCCGTGGCACTGCCCGCCGCGGCCGAGCGGGGCGCCACCGTGATCCCCGACCGGGTGGTGGCCCGGCTCGCCACCCACGCCGCGCGCGAGGCACTCACCCGCCTCGCAACCGGGGCGTTGCGACCCGACGCGGGCGCCGCCCGCGCGCAGGCCTCCGTCCGTGCGGGTGCGGCGCGGCTGGAGGTGAGGGTGGACCTTCCCTACCCCATCGACATCTCCTCCGCGGCCGAGGCGGTACAGCGACACGTCGCCGAGCAGGTGGAAGAGCTGACCGGCCTGTCCGTCCACGAAGTCGACCTGACGGTGCGGAACCTGTACCTGGCCAAGGCGGCGGGCCGGGTCGCCTGACCCTGCAACCCCGACCCTGCGACGAGGAGGCGGACCAGATGGGAAACGACCACCCGCACGAGGGCTCCGGCCCGGCCGGCGACCGGGTCCGTGCGCCCCGGCCCGCGGCAGCGGTCCTCACCAAGGGCACCGACTCCGCCGACCCGGTACCCGAAGACGGGACGAAGAGCCGCCGCGGCCACCGGATGTGGTCGGCGCGGCGCTGGCCGGCCGCCGTCGCAGCAGCACTGATCACCGCCGGCGCGGGGCTGCTGCTGTACGACGTGTGCGCCGTCCGGGCCGGCCGACGCGCCTTCACCTGGCGCACCCGCCTCGCCGAGGAGCTCGCCACCCGGCCGGTGGACGACACGTGGATCCTCGTCGGCGCGACCGTGGCGGCGGCCCTGGGACTGCTGCTCCTGGTCCTCGCCCTCACCCCGGGGAAGGCCGGACTGCTGCCGATGCGGGCACCCGAGGGCGGACCCGGGATCCGGGCGTACCTGGAGCGGCGCGGTGCGGAAACCGTCCTGAGGGACGCGGCTTGGCACGTGCCGGGTGTCGCCCGTGCCCGCATAGCCGCGCACCGACGCCGGATCGACGCCCGCGCCGACGTCCGCTACCGCGACCTGCAGGAAGTCCACGACGACCTCACCCAGGTCCTCGGCGCCGCCTGCGACGGCCTCGCACTGACCCGCCCGCCCCGCCTGAGGGTCAGGGTGCGCCGCTCCCGATGAACCGCCCCCGGCCCGCTGAACGAACCGAGGAGGAGCGATGAGGAAGCGCTCCACGATCAACCGGACCCTGCTGGCCCTCATCGGCCTGACCCTGCTGATCGGCGGCCTGCTCGTCGTCATGGGCAGCCTCGACCTCTACCGCCGCTGGCACCTCGACCCGCCCGCAGGCTGGCCCCTCACCTCCCCCGGCGACGTTCTGCTCCCCGCGGCCGACCGGACCCGCTACACCGCTGAAGAGTGGTGGTGGCCCGCCGTCATCGGTGGTCTCACCGTGCTCACCCTCCTCGCCCTGGCATGGCTGCTCATCCAGGTACGCCGATACCGGCCCCGCACCCTCACCGCCGGCGCATCCCGCCCCCAGCACGCGGTCGACATCCGCAACCAGGCCCTCGCCGACGCCGTTGCCGCCGACACGGCCCGCCTGCCCGCCGTCGACGGGGCCCGGGCCGCCATCACCGGCACCGCCGGACGTCCGGAACTGCACCTGCACCTCACCCTCGTCCCCGGCGCGGAACCCGTGACCGCCCTGAACGCCGTCCGCGAGGAAGCGCTCGCCAACCTGGCGACCTCCACCGGATGGCACGACATCCCCGTCCACGTCCGTCTGCGCATCGCCCCCCACCCCGCCCGGCACATCGACTGATCCACCAGCCGCGGAGCCACTCGGCATCGAGCCGCTCGCGGGCCACGCGCCCCTCCTCTCACCGCCGTGGTCCGTGCCGCGGTGATCGGCCTCATCACCGGCCCGAGCGCCGGGGTGTCGGTGCGTGGACGGTTCGCTGTCCGGGGCGGAGGGCCGGGCGGAAAACTTCTCACTGCCGCTTGGCGCCTGGCCGGTCGTCCCGCGGCCGACGGGGCCGCCGTGGTCGAGGCCGAGCTGCTCGCGGATGGATGCTGCGCCAACGCGACTCCGAGCCGGACGCCTTTGACGACGCACGGCATGCCTCCGGCCAGGCAGCCGCGTGCGGCCGGCGGCCACACCGCTGTCGGTGGGGGCTGCGCTTCAGCCGAGCGGGGCGGCAGCACGCAACGGATGACAACCCCGGAACCGGGGTTTCCCGACCCCGTACGGGGTGAGACGCAGCGGCATGGGTAGCTACGTGATCACTGTTCCCGGAACCATTCGGAAGCCGATGGACCTGTCGGCGCGCCGGGCCCTGCTGGCTGTCGTCCACGGGGCCGATCCGGAGGAGGTCGGCGGCCAGGTGCCCGACCTGGATGTGCTGACCCTGGACGAGCCCGGCGGCACGTTCGTACTGCGGCTGGAGGTTGAGGCCGCCGACCGGACCGCCGCCGGCGAAGAAGCGGTGGAGCTGACCCGGAGGGCCTTCACGGCCGCCGGCTACGACTCGGACGGGGTGAGCGTGGGCACTCCCGCTGTCACCGGGATCGACGTGGGCTGACAGACCTCCACATCGGGGATCTACACCGACCGGGACCGCGCCCACGCAGAGAAGGCAATCCAAGAGTCCGTTCGCACCTACGGCACGAAGTGGCCCGAGGCCGTCGCGCGGATCACCGGGGACCGGAAGGAGCTGCTCGCGTTCTACGACTTCCCGGCGGAGCGCTGGGTCCACCTGCGGACCACCAACCCGATCGAGTCGACGTTCTCCACGGTCAAGCTGTGGACCGAGGTCACCCGCGGATCCGGCAGCCCGGCGGCCGCGTCGGCGACGGTGTTCAGGCCGGTCGAGTCCGCCCAGGAACGCCGGCGGGCGATCACCGGAGCCCTCGTCGCCCTGGTCCGCTCCGGCGTCGAGTTCAAGGACGGCGTCCTGGACACGGCCGCGATCTGTCGGAGAGGTTCGAGCAACTCCACCGGGAGGCCGTGGACGCCGAGCTTGCCCCGGTCGACGGCTTGCCGGAAGCACTCGACGCGCTCACTCTGCCGACATGCGTCGCCTCCAGCGGCTCCCACGACAAGATGCGGCACACCCTGGGGCGCACCGGGCTCTACGAACGCTTCGCAGGCCGCCTCCACAGTCCACTGAAGTCTCCCGCGGCAAGCCCGCCCCCGACCTGTTCCTGCACGCCGCCCAGCAGATGGGCGTCGATCCCGAAGCCTGCGTGGTGGTCGAGGACAGCCGGCCCGGCGTCCATGCCGCCCGCGCCGCCGGCATGCGAGCCTTCGGCTACGCCGGCGGACTCACCCTGCCTAGCGCCTCGAGGGCCACAACACCGTCGTCTTCCACGACATGCGCCAACTGCCGAACCTCATCGCCGAACGGCTGCCGACTCTCCACCGGGCACCGCACACCCACAGGATTCGACAGTTGCTCACCGCAGACTCACCGGCGAGGAATTAGTCACCGCCGTCCTTGCCGAGGCCGACACCGACCACACCGTCACCCTGCTCAACCACGGCCATTCCGCGCCGCTCGTCGTCCGACCCGACGGCGCCGTCCGCCTCGCGGGTGCCACGGCTTCGGCCGGGGTGTCGTAGGTGTCGAAGAGGCGGCTGATGCCGAAGATCGTCAACGTGTCACGCACCGGTGTCCCCTCGGTGGGCAGGACCAGCCGCAGTCGGCCTCCGCCGGCTGGCGGCCGCGGGCCCCGGGTGTCGCAGGCCGCAGCGGGTGCCGCTCCGGCGTGGAGTGGCCGGGGGTGCCGGCCGTGCGGATGGGCCGGCGCCCCCGGGGGCGTCGCTGCCGCTTGCGCCGGGATGGCAGTGCCCTGCCTCCTGTCGACGTCGAACCCCGGGGGAAGCCGCTTGCGGAAAGACCTTTGCATTATGCAGAGGATTCTGGTGCGGCGTCACCCGGTGAGGTCCGGGGCAGCGTCCCGTCGTCCTGATGGACGGGCCGGTACCGGTCCGGGTTCCGTCCCCGGGGGCCGACCCACCGGTCCCCGCGTCACGTGTTCCGCCGGGCCGCTGCCGTCCTTGTGGACGGCAGCGGTCGCCCCACCCTGGTCGACGCTTCCGCGCCGGGCGAGTCACTGTTCGCGGGTCAGGTTCGCTCCTGTGGAGGGGTCGAAGACGTGCACCCGTCGGCTGTCGAGCCACAGCTCCAGCTGTTCACCCTCGGCGGCACGTGTCTGGGCGTTCAGCCGGGCGACGACCGTGTGTTCGGTCATGCCGGTGTCGGCCCGTCCCGAGTCGGCGGCGAGTTCGGCGAGCTCCTCGGTGCGGGCAGGCCCGCCCTCCTCGGTGAAGTGCACGTACACGTCGGATCCGACGGACTCGCGGATCTCCACGGTGGCGGTGCAGGTGATGCCGCCGGTGTGGTCGTCGATCAGTGAGGCGTCCTCGAAGTCCTCGGGGCGGATGCCGACGATGACCTCGCGCGGTGCGTCCGCGCCCTCGAGGGCGCGCCGCATCCGGTCGTCCAGCGGAAGGTCGCCCAGCGAGGTGCGCAGCGTGTTCTGTTCGAGGGTTGCGCCGAGGAAGTTCATGCCGGGCGAGCCGATGAACCCGGCGACGAAGAGGTTGACCGGTGCGTCGTAGAGGTGCTGGGGTGAGCCGACCTGCTGGACGACGCCGGCGCGCATGACGACCACCCGGTCGCCGAGGGTCATGGCCTCGACCTGGTCGTGGGTGACGTAGACGGTGGTGGTGCCCAGGCGCCGTTGGAGGGCGGCGATCTGGGTGCGCATCTGGACCCGGAGTTTCGCGTCGAGGTTGGACAGCGGCTCGTCCATGAGGAAGGCCTTGGGGTCGCGGACGATGGCGCGGCCCATCGCGACGCGCTGGCGCTGTCCGCCGGAGAGGTTGGCGGGTCTGCGGTCGAGGTGCTGGGTGAGGTCGAGGATGCGGGCGGCCTCCTCGACCTTGGCGGCGATGGTGGCCTTGTCGGCCTTGGCCAGGCGCAGGGCGAAGCCCATGTTGTCGCGGACGGTCATGTGCGGGTAGAGGGCGTAGCTCTGGAAGACCATGGCGATGTCGCGGTCCTTGGGGGCGCGGTCGTTGACGATCTTCCCGCCGATGCTGAGCGTGCCCTCGGTGATGTCCTCCAGCCCGGCGATCATGTTGAGGGTGGTGGACTTGCCGCAGCCGGACGGGCCGACGAGGATCACGAACTCGCCGTCGGCGATGGTGAGGTTGAAGTCTTTGACGGCGAGTGCGCCGTCGGGGTAGCGCTTGGTGATGCCGTCGAGGACGATCTCGGCCACGGTTCGCCTTCCTGGTCCGCCCGGTGGGGCGGTCTCATCCCTTGACTGCGCCGGCGGTCAGGCCGGCGACGATGCGGCGCTGGAACAGCAGAACGAAGATCACGATCGGAATGGTGATGACCACCGCGGCGGCCGCGATGGACCCGGTCGGCTGCTGGAACTGGGAGCTGCCGGTGAAGAAGGCGATCGCGGCCGGCACGGTCCTCGCCGCGGTGGTCGAGGTGAGCGAGATGGCGAACAGGAAGTCGTTCCAGCAGAAGATGAAGACGAGGATGCCGGTGGTGAACACCCCGGGTGCGGCGAGCGGGGCGATGACCAGGCGGAAGGCCTGCCACGGCGTGGCGCCGTCCACCTTGGCCGCCTTCTCCAAGTCCCAGGGGATCTCGCGGAAGAACGCCGACAGGGTGTAGATGGCCAGCGGCAGCGAGAAGGTCATGTAGGGGATGATCAGGCCCGCCCAGGTGTCGAAGATCCCGAGCGCGCGCTCGATGTTGAACAGCGGTGACACCAGCGAGATCGGCGGGAACATGGCGATCAGCAGGGAGACCCCGATCAACAGCCGCTTGCCGGGGAAGCGGAGCCGGGCGACCGCGTAGGCGGCCATGGTGCCCAGTACGACGGCGATGGTGGTGGCGATCACCGAGATGCCGATCGAGTTGACCAGGGCGCGGGTGAACTCGGAGGTCTTGAAGATGCCCTTGTAGTTCTCCCAGGTCCACTCGCGCGGGATGAAGTCGCCGTCGGTGAGGGTGCTCGGGTCCTTGAAGGACAGCGCGACGATCCACCAGACCGGGAAGAGCGCGTAGAGGACGACGATCAGGTTGGCGACGCCCCAGCTCGTCAGGGTACGGGTGCGGTTGTTCATCGGCGCTCCGGTTCGCCACCCGGCGCAGCGGCGCCGAAGACCTTGATGAAGACGAAGGCGATGATCGCCACGCAGAGGAAGATCAGCACCGAGATCGCCGACCCGATGCCGAGGTTGAGGGCGGTGAACAGGTTGTCGTAGCCGAGGATCGACACCGAGCCGGTGTCGTTGGAGCCGCCCGTCAGGACGTAGATGTTGTCGAAGATGCGGAAGGCGTCCAGGGTGCGGAAGAGCAGGGCGACCAGGATCGCCGGCTTCATCAGCGGCAGGATCACCAGCCGCAGCCGCTGCCAGAACGTCGCACCGTCCACCATCGCCGCCCGGACGGTCTCGTCCGGCACCAGGGCGAGGCCCGCGAGCAGGAGCAGAGCCATGAACGGCGTGGTCTTCCACACCTCGGCCAGGATGATCAGGCCGATCGCCTGCCACTGGTCGGTGAGCGGGGCGCTGCCCTCCGGCAGGAGGGCGGCGAGGTAGCCGACGCCGGGCGTCCAGGCGTACTGCCAGGAGTAGGCGGCGACCACGGTGACGATGCCGTAGGGGATCAGCACCGCGGTGCGGACGGTGCCGCGGCCGAACACGGCGCGATGCATGACCAAGGCGAGGGCCATGCCGAGCACCAGCTCGATCGCCACCGACACCACGGTGATCAGCACGGTCACCCACAGGGCCTGCCACCAGAACGGCGAGGTGAGCACCGCGCCGTAGTTGGAGAACCCGACCCAGTGTGCCTGCTGCGGAAACCGCAGGTCGTAGCGTTGCAACGAGAGGTAGATCGCATACGCGATCGGGTAGGCGGTGACCGCCAGCATCACGATCGCGGCGGGCGCGCAGAGCAGCAGGCCGAGCCGGCGTTCCTGGCGGGCGCCCTCGGACTCCGTGGTCCTCTTGTCGGTCCGAGGGCCGGGTGCGGTGTCAGGCGTCACGGGATCAGCCCCTTGGAGCCGAGGGCGTCCTCGATCTGTCCGCGCAGATCGGCGACGGTGCTCTCCGGATGGATGTCGGCAGGCGGGGAGAGGGTGTGCGAGATGGCGATCGACACGTTCTGGTAGGCCGGTGTCTGCGGCCGCACACTCGCGGTGTCCAACGCGGCCAGCACGTCCGCCGCGAACGGGTAGCTGTCGGTGAGCTCGGCCGCCTGGTACAGACTGCGCAGCGACGGCGGCAGACCGCCCTTCAGCGCGTTGGTGAGCTGGTTCTCGCGGTCCCGCAGGCACAGGGTCGCCTCGAAGGCGAGGTCCGGGTGCTTGCCGTACGCGCCGACGGCCAGGTCGATCCCGCCGATCGTCACGGTGGCCGGCCGGTCGGGCAGCACGGACGGGTAGGGCGCCCAGCGGAAGTGCTGGAACAGCTCGGGCTGATTGGCCTTCATCGACGGGTAGACGAAGGGGTAGTTGAGCTCGAAGGCCGCGGTTCCGGACTCCATCGCCAACCGGTTCTGGTCCTCCATCTGGTTGGGCAGCGAGGGGTCGGCGGCTGACGAGGTGGCGGTGTCGTGCATGACTGCGGCCGCGACGACCGCGGGCGGGCCGAGCGAGGGGGCCTGCGCGTCCGGGGTGAGGATCGAGCCGCCCGCGCTGGTCACCAGGGTGTTGAACCACACCGTCAGGCCCTCGTACTGCGCACCCTGGATCTCCACGTAGTGCGGCTTGCCCTGCTTCGCCAGGGCGTCCGCCTGGGCGAGCATCTCCGCCCAGGTCTTCGGCGGGTTCGGCACCAGGTCGTCCCGGTACCAGAGCAGCTGCGTGTTGGAGTTGTACGGCGCCGCGAAGAGCCGGCCCTGCCAGGTCGCGGTCTGCACGGCCGCCTTGAGGGTGTCGGCGGTGGCCTGCTCCTTCCTCGCCCCGGTCCACTCCCGGATCCACCCTGCCTCGGCGAACTCGGCGGGCCAGGTGACGTCCAGGCCGATGATGTCCACGCCCGTGTCGTGCGCGGCCATCCGCCGCACCAGTTGTTGGCGCTGGCCGTCGGCGCCGCGCGGCAGCTTGTTGTACTTGATGGTGTAGCGGCCGCCCGACTGCTGGCCGCAGCGGTCCGCGGCCTGCTGGAGGGCGCCCGAGTCGTCGGGGAAGTTGTACCAGTTCAAGGCCACCGGTCCGCCCTCACCGCTGCTCCCGCAGCCCCCGAGAACGGACGCGACCGCGCACACACCGGCGGCGGCCGACAGCCAACGCGACCGGAGCCTGCACACGCTTGTCATCGCACCCCCGACACGGAGACCCATGGAGGACCCGAGACTAACCACAAGCCGATCCGGCGAGGCGTGCTGTGCTCCCCGTGTCGGAAGGTTCCTTCGGACGGAGCAGTTCGCTCCGCGCAAGGAGCCCCGGGACGGGCCGGCTCTCGCATGCCCGCGCGCGGGCAGCGCCCGTGCAGCGGGCTCGGCCTACTGGCGGTGTCCTCCTGCACTTCCTACGCTCGAAGGAGGAGCCGTGAGAGCCCGTGACCAGGAGCCCGACCATGGACGTCACCGACATGCGCCGCCTGTTCGAGGCCCACCGCGAAGCGGAAGCGTCACGCGACATCGATGCCGTCCTCACGACTTTCGTGCCCGACTGCTTCCTGGAGACCGCGGCCCTCGGGCTGCGCAGCCAGGGCCGGACGGCGGTGCGGGCCGCGTACGAGCAGCAGTACTTCACCGCCTTCCCCGACCTCGCCCCGCAGGACCAGGGCATCGCCTTCGGTGACGACGTCCTCGTCGTGTGGGGTGTGTTGCGCGGGACCAGCCTCGGCGAGTGGGTCGGCATCGCGCCCGGCGGCGGCAGTTTCGAGGTGCCTTTCGCCAACGTCGTGCCGTTCCGGGAGGGACTGATGGCGGGCGAGACGATCTACTTCGACCTGGCCACCCTCTGCGAACAGGCCCGGATCCCCCTGGAACAGATCTGCGCTGCGGCAGCCGCCCGACGGACACCCCCGTAGATCACGCTCCGGCGCCGGCGGCGGAAGCACCGGCAGGGACGCGGCATGCACGACCGCTGCCTGTCCCGCCCGCACCTTCTGCTGCCGCCGGGGCCGATTGTGCGGCGTTGGCGTGCTGTCGGCCCACCGGCGTGTTCCGGCGGTTCGTCCGGATCGATGAAGTGCTGCACTGCGAAAGGTGCTGACTGGTAGCCAGATGTGCGGTGGTCTGCCCGGCCACACCGGGGAGACTGTAGTGGGGAGGGTGGGCCGGTCGTGGGTGCATCGGCGGAGGGGCCGTCCAGGAGCAGGCGCCACGCGCGTCTGATCGCGACCGCGACGCCCAGCAAGGGCAACATCCGGCTGCGCCCCGCGGCTCGGCGTCCGGCCCCGCACCCGGCGTCCGAACCTCCGCGGGTTCGCGGAGCCGAACCCGAGGGCGGCCGGCTGCGGAGACCGGACGCTCTCGCGCGGCCCTCGGCGCGTCCGCTCCCGGCAGCAGCCGGAAGTCGCACTGCGCTGCGTGGGGAGTCATGCTGACGGTGCGTCGGGGTCGCAGACGCAAGGTGGCTCCCAGGTAGGCAATCGAGACCCCGGGAGTCGAGGCGATCTTCTCGCCTCCGCACGGGTCCTGACCGTCGGGCCCGTTCCCGCGGGGCGATTCGAGCGGCTTCACCGTCCGCCGCATTGCTTAGCCCTGCCGGAATGCGTTTCCCCGAACGCTCGCGGTGTCGTAGAGTCACTTTCATCGACGCGGGGTGGAGCAGCTCGGTAGCTCGCTGGGCTCATAACCCAGAGGTCGCAGGTTCAAATCCTGTCCCCGCTACCAAGGTCCGGGCCCGGTGCGCATCAGCGCGCCGGGCCCGGACTCTTTCGCCCACCGCGAACCGGGCGGTGATCCGGAGGTTGCGGCATGGGGCGTGTCCCTGGGTCCGGCACCGAAGTGAGGCCGCGTCCCACCGGCGGACGCGCTGTGCCGGCCCCGCGGCGAACCCGTTGAGGGCGCCCCGGCGAGCCCGATCGGCGGGCCGGTGACCGCCCGGCACGTACACCTCCGACCGCGCCGGGCCGGCAGGGCACCACCCACCGGGGGCGACCGTACGCATCGGCCGCGCCCGACCGGCGGCCCGCACCCGCTGGCCGCCGCCGCCCTGCGACCTGCAGGACGGCGGCCTTCGTACCTGATCGGAGACCGGGGCGCGGTGGTCGTCAGCCGCCTCGGCCCTTCTCGCCGGCCGGGCTCAGGGGACCGCCTCGGTGGGTTCGGCGAAGTCCGGCCGGACGTCGAGGACGGCGTGCGGCCGGACCGCCGGCACTGCCGGCGGGTCAGTGGCCGGGGTCGGCCTGGGCCGGCGCCGGTTCGCCGGCGTCCGGACTCTCAGGGAGGGAAGGTGCCGGCTCGTCCGGCGGTGGTGCGGTGAGGCGGTCGGTGAGGCGTTCCTCGAGCTGGCAGAGCAGTAGGAGGGCACCGAGAAGCGCCGGGGGCATGAACAGCATGAGCACGAGCATGTGATCCTCCCGAAGGGGCGGTCACGGTTCGTTTGACCCGCTGGTCGATCCGCCTACACGCTATGGCCCGCGATGGATCCCGGCACCTCGCCGGTCGGCCACCAGGCGGTCGCGGCGTCTCGCACAGCGGCAAGAGGCAGTCCGCGGATCGTGCCGCGGTCCGCGATCGACACCAGGGCCTTCGTCGTTCTTGATGCTGCGGCAGGTGATCGGGTTGGTTAGTGTCGGTGTCGCAGGCGGTGTAGCCGTCGCATCCGGTCGGGCCCGGCCGTCGCCTTGCCTTGCAGGGAGCTGCCGGGCCCGCTGTGCGGGTTGTGGGCGGGAGCCCTGGCGGGCTGTCAGGGGATGCGGAGGGTCTGCCCGGCGAGGACGAGGTCGGGGTTGTCGCCGATCGTGTCGTGGTTCGCCTCGTGGAGGGCGGGCCAGCCGCCGGCCACCTGCTGCGCCTGGGCGATGCCGTCGAGGGTGTCGCCGTCCTGGACCACGACGGTCGCCGAGTCGGCCGGGACCGAGCCGGTGCCGGCCCCGGCCGCCGTGTCCGGCTCGGCCGTTGCACTCCGGCCGACGGCAGACGGCGGGGTGGCCGGCTGCCGGGCGGCGGGGTGCTGCGCGGGTCGCGGCGCGGGCACCGTGGGGGGTGCCGGGTCGGCTGGTGCGGGCGCCGCAGACCGGCCACGGCGGAACACTCCCCGAGAGATCGGCGATCGGGCGGCCGGCGCCCCGGGGCACCGCCCTCCCGCCGTTGCCGCACCCCGCCGCCGGTGCCCGGCCGGCATTCCCGGAAAGTCACCCGCCCGGCCGTGCCCGGCACCCGCCCGCACCACCACCCGCCGGGGCGGCCGTCACTCCTGCGGGTGGTGGTGCGGGCGGGTGTTTTGCGGCTCGCGGGCGGTGTGCAGAAGCACCCGTGCCCGGTGGGCGGCCGACCGGTCTATGCGAGGCGAGCCGCCGGTTCCGGTCCGGCATCCGCCACGGCGTCTCGCGGGCGCCGGACCGCCCCCATGGTGGTGCCTCCGGTCGGGGACACAGATCGAGGACACCAGTGCCGCACGAAGCCCGGCAGCAGGACGATCGCAGCCCGGGCGAGGGTGCGCTCCCGGCGTGGTTTCGCGCTAGGGCAGGTCGGGCGGCCGGGTGCCGGGGCGAGGGGTTTCTGTGACGATCTCGTACAGGCCTGGTCCGGCCTTGCGGAACCAGCCGCCGACGGCTTTCGCGAGCCGGGCCCGCTGGACGTCCAGGCGGTCGATCGCGACTCCGGGCGGGATCTCCACGTACTCGTGGACCATCGCGATCTCCTCGGGTGTCAGTTCGGGATCCGGCACGACGGCCTCCACGCAGGTTCGATAAACGTTCAACCAACATACCCAGAATCCGGCATATGCCCTAAAAAGGGCATTTCATGCCGTGCTGCTCCACGCCGGCCCCGGTCCCCTTGACCGGCGCAGGCGGCCCCTCCGAAGCCCCGGGCCCATCCGCCCGGGACTGCGCGTCCTGTCCGTTCGGCACCCGGCACCGGCACCGGCACCGGGTTCGGGGCGGTCAGGGGAGGGGTTCGGCGTGGAGGGGGCCGTGGTGGAGCGGGGTGGGGGTGAGGAGCCGGGCGGTGCCGTGGTCGGTGATTTCGACATGCAGGCGGCCGGTCTCGTCGGTGTAGATCATGTGGCCGCCGGGGCCGGTGCGGCCGGTGGCGGTGACGACCGTGCCGGTCTGCGGGGCGTGGCAGCCCGGCCGGCCGGGGAGGACGATCAGGTAGCGGTGCACGAGCGCCATCTCGGACGCTCCTTTCCAGGTCTTGCTGCGCCGCGCAGAGGTGGCGGTGTCCAGACACTACGCCCGCCCGGGCCGCCGGTGGGTCCGTGCCGGGGTCCGGTGCAGTTGCGGGTGGGCGTTCACCCGGGTGGTCGACCGGTGCGGCTGCCGGGATTGGTGCCGCAGCGGCGGAAGAAGGGCGCGTGCCGCGGGTTCGGGCGGCCGGGTGGTGGCCGTCTGCGGTTGCGGGTGCTCCGCGGGGCGGGCGGGATGGGTTACGGCCCCGTGTGAGGGCCTGCCGTGGGGGCAGGCGTCCGGGGTCCGGTGAACCAGACCACGAGGGAGTGGGTTCGGTATGAGCAAGGTGCAGGAGACGATCGACGTGGATGTGCCGGTGAGCACCGCGTACAACCAGTGGACGCAGTTCGAGGACTTCCCGCTGTTCATGGACGGCGTGGAGGAGATCCGGCAGATCGACGACCGGCACAACCACTGGAAGACGCGGATCGGCGGGGTGTCGCGGGAGTTCGACACCGAGATCGTCGACCAGGTCCCGGACGACCACGTCAGCTGGCGGACGACCAGCGGCGAGGTGAAGCAGACCGGCATGGTGTCGTTCCAGGCGCTGGACGCCGGCCACACGCGGATCGTGATGTCGATGGACTACCAGCCCGAGGGGCTGGCGGAGAAGGCCGCGGACATGATGAACATGCTGGACCGGCAGGTGAAGGGCGACCTCAAGCGGTTCAAGCACTTCATCGAGAAGCGCGGCACCGAAACCGGCGGCTTCCGCGAGCGCCTCTGACCACAGCAGGTGGGCCCCGGCCACCGGATGACCATCCGGTGGCCGGGGACCGTTGTGCAGGCCGCAGGGGCGAGGGTCTGCCGGCGGCTGCCAGCGGCGGGACCGGCCCTGGAGTCCTTGCCCGTCCGCGCACCGGCCTGCAGGCAGCCTTCGCCGGGTGGTTGAAGGGCGGTCAGGGGATCACCGGCGCCTGTGGTGCACCGAGTCTGCGAGCACGCGTTCGGCCTCGTACCCCAGTCGCGTTCGGGGAGTGACACCACCCGTGCGTGGGCTCGGACGGCGGCGTGCTGCCCTCGGCCCCGCGCCGGGGCGTGCTGAGGGCAGGTGGAGGTCGGCCCCGACGGTTCTGCCGGCCCCTTCGGCCGGCTGCCCCAGGTGGTGGCGACCTGGTCGATGATGTGCAGGCCGCGGCCGGACGGTTCTTGCGGCCGGCCGGGCTGGGTCGTGGCGTGGCGGGGCTGGTGGCGGTAGCAGCGGCCTGCAGCAGGGCTGGCGTCCGGGTCATGGGCCAGGTCGAGTGCCGTGGGTCCGCCGGCGTGGATCTTACCGAGAAAGATGTTCGTCTGTGTACGCCGCCCTACACCGCCCGCGCCGCCCTACACCGCCTGAGCCGCGCTGCACCGTCTGCGCGGTCTGCTCGCCGGTGCGGGGGTGGTGCAGGGCCTGTTCCAGGTCGGGGTAGAGGGGGAGGACCTGGTCGGCCTGGGTGACTTCGAGGACGCGCCGGGCGACGGGGCTGGGTGCGGCCAGCACGATCGGGATGCCCAGAGCCAGTGCCGCGAGCCGGGCGGTGAGCAGCGCGTTGAGGGCGCTGGAGGTGAACAGCCGCACGGCGGACAGTTCGACGACGACCAGGGCCGGGTGTGGGGCGAGTGCTTCGTCGAGGGCCTGCTGGACCTGGGCCCGATTGTCCATGTCGAGTTCTCCGGCGAGGGAACACACCACGCTGTCGCCTGCCCGGGTCAGGACGATGGTCAGTACGGGATCGGGCGGGGACCCGCCGAGCAGCAGGGACTGAGCGGGAATGGCCATGATGCGTCTCCCAGCCCACCAGAGGCTCCACCATCACGGCGGGCCGGGGCATCCGGCTCCTCGCGGGTGCGGGAGACAGCGCGGCGACAGCCGACGGGCAACGGTGGGCGCCACGATGACACCTACCGCTGTGTTCACCGTACGCCTTTTGCTGTAGGACGGTCAGCCCCGCTGCGGCCGACCCGGCTTCGCAAGCTGGCCGGGGCGGCCTGGTGGGCGCCGGGGAACAGCGGTCTGTTCACGGCGGCGACCTTGATCCGGCGGATCTCGCAGCGCCCCAGGAGCGGGACGTCTCGCCAGGGAGGCGACTTGAGCTGCATGCGGAGGATCTTCCGGCCGCCCTTGACGAATCGACTGAGCCGCTCAAACAAATAGCTTGCCGACCCGGTGGGCCTGTGTCACTGTTCCGCCTGGATCGACAGCCGGACAAGAGAATTGGCGCCATGGGGAATCAGTACGAGGAAGAGTGTCGTCGGTCGTTGGCCGAAGAGCAGGCGAAGAGCCTTGCCGAGACCAACAACTGGGAGCACGTGGACAGGGCTCAGGTCCACCAGGACTGGGACGTGCTGTACCGGGAGATCGCAGCCCGCCTGGACGGCTCCCTGCCCGGGGATCCCCGGATCCAGGAGCTCGTCGGCCGGCATTTCGGCGTAGCCTGCCGATTCTACGCCCCCAGCAGGCAAGCGTACGTGGGGATGGCACTCTTCTATGCGGAAGACGACGCCATGAGGGAGTTTCACAACTCCTACCATCCCAGGATGGTGGAATTCCTGGGTGAGGCGATGAGGATATTCGCCGAACGGGGAATCGGCTTCACTTCGTAGCACTCCAGCTCCAGATCGTGATCCTGCCCGTTGGCAGGGCAGGGCTTCGGTGTTCCGTGTGGCGTCCGGTTCATGACGGCCTGTCGGGCAGGCGGCTACGGGAACGGAAGCGCAGGCACGGCTTCCATGGAGTTCTCGACGCCCCGCGATCCGACTGGAAGACCGTGCCTGCCGACGCACCATCGCTGATCCCATCCGCCTTTGACCAGCTCCGCCGGTAGCCCGATACCGGCCTCCAGGAGGTTCCGGGGCTGCTGGAACAGCTCGGTGTCCGGCCCGATCCGCTGCTGCCGTGGCGTCTGGCGTCCTCCGAGTCCGCCGTGCGCCGACTGCTGGCCCGCCTCGTCGCAGACGCGCTGGACCGGGCGGTCGGCCGCGGAGACCAGTCACCCCCGCTGCCCTGTCGGCGTGCCGCGGCAGCGGCCCGGCGGTGGGCCGGGACGCGCCCGGGTTCGGGGCTGCCGCCGCCCAGGGCTCGTCCTACCGTGGAGTGTGAGCCGGTTCGCGTGATGCGGGCCGGCCCCGCGGATTCGGCAGGGGGGCCGGAGGTGCGGGTCCGCGGCCGTGGGGGCGTGCTGCCGGAGGGAGTGCGTGGATGTGGTGGGCGAGCTGAAGACCGGTGTGGAGCTGGTGGGGACGGTCGCGGTGTGCACGCTCGCCGGCGACCTGGTCCTGGACACCGAGGAACAGGTCCGAGCCGCGCTTGACGAGGGACTGGCCCTGGCACCGCGGGTGCTGGCGGTGGACCTCGCCGGCGCGGAGATGTTCACCTCCAGCGGCCTGAACGTCCTGCTGCTGACGCGCCTGGCCACACAGGAGTGCGGGGTGCCGGTGGTGCTGATCGCCCCGTCCGGGGTGGTCCGGCGGGTCCTGCAGGTCACGGAGGCGGCCGGCCTGTTCCCGGTGTGCACCGGCGTCGAGGAGGCCGGCCGGCACGCCCCGCCGCACGGCCCGGACGCGTAAGCCGCGGGCCCTGGCGCCGGTGATCACAGGGAACAGGTCGGCTGCCTGGATGTCTGCCGGATCGGCCGCCCGAAAAGCGGTGAGGTCGGACAACGGGGGTAGGAGGGGAGTACCGGTGTCCGCCATCGCGGCGTTCGCCGGATGCCCGTCGGTTGTCGCCGCACTGTCTCCCGATCCCGCGCGGAAATGTTGCCCCGGCCCACCTCCTCAGGTGGAGCCAGCGGTGGGCTCGGAGGGCGGTCATGGCTTCCTACGACGATCTCGCGCAACGGGCCGGCCCGGCACCCGACATCCACATCCGCACCACGACGGTGGGCCGGGCGGTGGTGTGCACACCGGCCGGGAACCTGCACTCGGAGAACGAGGAGCAGGTGCGGCGGGCCCTCGAGGTGGCCCTCGGCCGCCGCCCGGCCGTCCTGGTCGTGGACCTGTCGGAAGTGCGCATGTTCACTCCAGCGGCCTGAACTTGCTGCTCGGCGCCCGCCGCGCCGCGCACGCCTGCGGCGTCCTGCTGGTTCTGGCGGCCCCCAGTGCGCGCGTGCGGCGTGTCATGGCGATCACCGGCACCGGCGGGCTGTTCCCCGTCTGCCCGAGCCTGCGGCTGGCACTGCAGCACCGGAGCCCGGAGGTACTCAGGGACGAGGCGTGACACGGGCGCGGGCGGGTAGACGGGACGGTCGACGAACGCTCCCCTTCGACCTGTTCGGGTCCGGTCATGTGTCCTCCGCTTGCCGTTTCGGCCCACCGCCGCCTGGTCTTCCGGCCGGGCGAGCGGGGCACGGGTGTGCGCCGCGGCATCGACTTCGTCCAGCTGGTGCTGGCGCAGTGGCGGCCCGGGGCGGATGAGGCGGTCGTGGGCGACGTGATGCTGGTGGCGGCCGAGTTGCTCGCGAATGCGGTCGACCATGCCGGCGGCCCGCTGGCCTTGGAGCTGTGGCTCGGAGCCGGGGGTGAGCGGCTGCGGATCGACGTCACGGATGCCGGCGGCGGCGAGCCGCGGATCCTGCCGGTGCGGGCGGATGAGCCGCGCCACCGGGGCCTGCGGATCGTCGACCGCCTTGCCGTGGGTTGGGGCTGCCGCCCCAGCGGTACGGGCAAGACGGTCTGGGCCGAGCTCCGCCTGGAGTGAGCGCCCCGCGGCCCGTCCCCGTGGTGTCCTCGGGGCGCGTTCGGCCACCTGCTGCGGGCCGGGCCCAGGATGGGCCGGTCAGGTGCGACGGGCCGCTCGACGCTCGGGCGTCTCGTCGTTGCCGGTGCGGGCGAGCGTGACGGCCAGGAGGCGTACCGCCTGTTCGGCGTCGGCGAGTTCGTCGGCCGTGGGCAGGACCGCGCCGAACGCATGGTCGTCGGGCGCGGGCAGGGCCCGCCAGTGCAGGACGGGGGCGAGGTCGCTCGTGCATTGCGCGAGGAACCAGGCCAGGTGGCCGTGGATGCGCGCCACGGCCATGGCGAGGGCGGCCAGGGCCTCGCGGAGTGCGGCGAGGCGCTCGATCCGTGGCAGCACCTCTTGCACGTCGGCCGGGCCGACGGCCTCCGCCAGGCTCTGTGCGGTTTGCCGGGCCAGGGCCCGGTCCGCGGCCGACGGCTCCCAACTGCCGTCCTGTAACTGTCGCTGCGCTTCCAGGACGGTCTGCTCGACGGCAGTGCACATGCTCATGCCCGGCAGCTTAGCGACGGCCCGTGTGGGTCGCGGCGCTGGGAGTGCACTCCGCGATGGGTGGTCGGCGGCCTCTGGATGGGGATCACCGACCGCGGTACCGCCTGTTTCCTCACCTTCGACCCGCTCCATTCCTGCCCCGCTGCACCACGGCCCCGCCACGTTGAACCGGGTGATGGCCCGGCTCGTGGTCGTGGGAGCGGTGCGGGTGGGCCCGCCGGAGGGTCAGTTGTCGAGGTGGGGGTCGGGGTCGGCCAGGGCGGCCCGGCGGGCGTGTCCTGGATCTGGTCGGGCCGTGGTGTCGGCGTCCGCGGGGACGGAGAGGTCGGCCCAGACGGTCTTGCCGTGGTCGTCGGGGGTGTGGCCCCAATCGGTGCTGATCCGGTCGACGATGATCAGGCCGTGGCCGTGCGGGACCTGCGGCCGGTGCGGACGGGCCGGTTGCGGCGGGGCGGGGTCGGGGTCGGTGACGGCGATGCGTAGCCGTCCGGGCGACCGCTGGAGGTGGAGGGTGCTGGGTCCTCCGGCGTGCTGGGCGGCGTTGGCGAGGAGTTCTGCGGTGACGAGGACGGCGTCGGCGGCGGCTTGGGCGGCTGTGGTGGTCAGGTGCCAGTCGGTGAGGGCGGCGCGGGTGAAGGCCAGGCCTTCGCTCACGCAGGCGTCCTGGTCGCCGGGCAGGAAGTCCAGCCGGCGCCGGTCGGATGCCACAGGATGAGTGGGAGGGCACATGGCGGTTCCAGGTCGATGGCCGGTGTGCTGCGAATCCTGCGTCTGCCCCGGCCCCGCGCCTGCCACGCCCTCAGGCGGGCGTGTCCCCGCCCCGGGCGGCGTCCTCGGCGGTGGCGTAGACGGGGAACAGGGTGGCGGTCTCGGTGATCTCCAGTACCCGGCGCGCCCCGGCGCTCGGCGCGACCAGGACGACCGGCACCGTCCGGTCGGTGCCTCGATCCGTGCCGCCAGCAGGGCGTTCAGCCCGCCGGATACGAACAGTTCCACCCCGCTCAATCGACGGCGAGGACCTCGGGGAGTTCGCCCAGCGCCGCCTGGAGGGCCTGCCGGGCCTACCCGGCGGTGCCCTGGTGGAGGTCGCCGGCGAATACGCACACGACCGTCCGGCCCAGCCGTCCGGTGCTGGTCTTCAGCTCGGTCGTCACAGCAGCGTGCCTTTCCTGGAAGCGGCCCGCGGCTCGGGGCCGCCGCACTGGCGCCGGCGCACCACCAGTGCGGGGACCAGCCCGGCCGGCCACGCCGCCGACCGGCGCCGGTATCCCCACCCTGGGCCCGGCGCAGACGGGCGGCCCCCGTGCCCGCCGTCGCCCGGGGGCCCGGCTTGCGGCAGGGCTGCCCCGGACGTCCGGCCCCGGAGCCCCCGACCGGTTCCGGGCACGAGGGCGGGGCCGCCCCGGCTGCTGCACCGGGGTCGGGCGGAAGGTCTGGAAACGCGGCGGCCGGGGTGTCTGGGTTGGTGGTACGGCCTGATGCCGCCACCACCTGCCGGCCGTTCGGGGCGGTCGAGGGCCCGGCCGACGGTGACCGGATGCCTGCGTGCGGGTGGCGGGAGTGCACGGTCCTCGGCAGTCCGCGGCCGGTGCGGACGGGGCCGGGCCCGGGCATCCGGGTCGGCGAGGAGGAGGCCGCCATGGCTGCTGCGGTCAACCGCGGCGAGATCGAGGCCGACATCAAGGAAACCCTCGGCCTGGTCCCGCACTTCTTCACCCGGATCCCCACCGAGCTGCTCGGCCCGGAGTGGGAGATCTTCAAGCGGATCGAACTCGGCGAGACGCTGACCCGAACAAGTACAAGGAACTGATCGGGGTCGGGCTGCACGCCGAGACCAAGTGCAAGTACTGGGCGCCCTGTTCCACACCGAGGCCGCCAAGCTCTTCGGAGCCACCGACGAGGAGATCCAGGAGGCCGTCCACTACGCCAAGGCCAGCCTCGGCTGGAGCGCCTACATCAACGGCGTGCAGGAGGACTACCAGTTCGCCGCCGAACTCGCCCAGGTCGCGGACCACGTCCGCGCCAAGGCCACCTGATGGAGCTCGAACGGCTGCGGCCCACCGTCTTGCGCGCAACCTTCCACGCCTACGAGCTGGCCGCGCTCGTCGCCGCCGCCCGCTACGTGGTCGACACCGCACCCGACGATGTTCCCGCCGAGGCGCTGCAGCAGCTCGCGCAGCTGCCGGCCGGCTACGACCGGCAGCTGCGCGAGCTGCCGACGACGGCCCCGGCGGAGGGGGTGAGCTGCATCCGGAAGCCGGGAGCGCGCGTCCGCCCGGCGTACTGCCGTTCGTCCTGGCATCGAAGCAAGCCCGGCCGGGCGGCGGCACCAGGCCAGGACCGGGCCGCGGGTGGGCGGTGGTCACCCCGGCCGACGAGCCCGCACACCGACCGGCCGTAGTCGGCCCGCCGGGTGCCGGTTTGCAGCAGCTCGGCATGCCGGGCACGGTCGACCGGTGTGACGATGCGGGAGATGCGGCCACGTCGGGCCGAGGCAGGTAGAAAGGGGAGCGGTTGTGGGAGTGACGGTCGCGGGCGACTGGTACAACGAGTTCGGTTCCTGTCTGAGGCTCCAAGCCGATCCGGCAGGGCTGCTGACAGGCACGTTCGAGCCCGGTGCAGGACCTGCCGGGCGCCGCGAGCTGGTGGGGCGGTTCGACGTGTGCCCGACCATCCCGGGAGTTGCGCTCGGCTGGACGGTGGCCTGGCGGGACGAGCACGGCAGCGCCGCATCGGTGACCAGCTGGAGCGGCCAGTACCTCCCGGACGACGAGCGGATCGTCGCTTCCTGGCTGTTCACCACCGCCACCGGGCCCGGCGAGGCGTGGAAGGCGACGGTCATCGGCCAGGACACCTTCCGCCGCCTGCCGCCCCCGCAAGACGCGGGCTGAGCGGACGACCAAGGCCGCCCGGGCACAGCGCGGGGGCATTGGCACGGCCGGGACACCCTTGACCCACCCCCCCACGCAGGGAGCGGAAGGATCGGAGGCGCAGCCGTGGGCGAGGACTCCTTCTTCGAACCGGGCGGCGTGTACCGGTACCGGAGCAGCGGAACACCGGACGGGGCGGAGGTGGAGGTCTTCGTCGTCGCCCATGTCGGCCGGGCACCCGGCGGCTTCGACGACCACCCCCACACGGGCGAGGTGGGCGAGACCGCTTTCGGGTGGCGCCGCCTGGTGCCCGGCCCGAACGGTGCGGGACGACCGCTCGGCCCCTACGTCTGCCACGACCCCGCTCCCTGGCAGCCCGTTCCGGACGAGGACATCGGCCCGCTGCTCGGCAGCACGATCCCCGACCTCGCCTGGCCCGCCCCCGACCGGCGCACACGCCGACCGGCGCAGCGCCCGCCCCGCTGACAGGCCGCCCGCCCCACCCCGCCGGAGGATTCGCGAACCGCCCGGCCGGGTGGCTCGGCGCCGCGCCGGCGGCCGGTCGAGCAGTGCCCGCCCGCCCGCACAGGTGCCGGGGCGTGCCCCCACCGCGCCCCGGCACCCCTCCGGCGTCGGCCGCCCTGTCATCCCCCGTGTCGGCGCGGCCGTGCCGGGCCCACCGTCGACGTGCCGTGCTCCAGCAACGGCCCGGCACTGCCCTCCTGGCGAACAGGACAGCAGTGGGTGGTGAGGGGGGCCAGGGCCGGACCGCGGGCGTGCGGCCGCCGCGCCGGCCTGCCCGGAGCCTGGTGCGTCACGGGCAGGCGCTGTGCGCCGACGACGGCTGCCGCCGGAACACATGCCGCCAGGCGGCGCTGCGCGACCGCCGGCCCGCGCCAGCGACCGCGCGCAGGGCCGGGCCGCCTGCGTCGACCCTGCCCTGCCGCGCTGCGGGTCCCTGTCCTGGTTCGCCGCCGCATGTCTGCCCGGGACGTCGCCGAGGCCGCAAGGATCGCCGTCACCCTCGTGAGCCGCCGACCAGGCCGGCGGAACACGGAGCTGTCCAGCCCCTGCCTGCCAGCTGGGGACGCCTGTCACGGTGATCGTCTGCCATGCGTCCGCGTGTTCCCGCCGTGCTTGTCCCCGACCGGACGGTTCCGGACAGCAGCCCGGTGCCGTGGGGGACACGGCGCGGACCGGCGTCGGCGCCGGTGCGCCGATCGGGGGGCTGTGGTGCCTGCCTGCGTCGTGCTGGGCCGTCAGTAGTAGTGGCGGCGGCCGCCGACGGCGTGGCCGAGGGCGCCGGCGACCAGCAGGACGAGACCGATCACGGCGAGGACGATGCCGATGGTCCACAGGATCGAGATTCCGGTGGCGAAGCCGATGATGAGCAGGATGACGCCGAGGACGATCATGAGTTCTCCCGGTGCTGAGGGCTGACAGGTGCGAAGCGGCCCGTGGAGGCATGGCCGTTGTCAGTGGCGGCCCGCACCGAGGGTCCGGCGACCGCTTGCGGATCGGCGTATACCGCTCGACTGTGCGAGCAAACGCGCATCGGGTCGGTCCGGCGGGGTTGGGCGGTGGGGTTCGGGTAGGCGCGTGGATCCGGTCTCGAGCCGGACCGACCATTCGAGGAGTGATGGTTCGTGGATGCCACGACTGATCGAGACCGCCCGCGACGTGAAGGAGGACCTGCAGCAGCCGGCCCGGGAAGCCCTGGACTCCGTGAAGGCCACCGCCCAGGACGCGGCCCGGACCACCGCAGACAGCGGCCGACAGGCCACCGACTCGTTCAAGGCCGATACAGCGGACCACAGCCGACACCGGCCCTGGCGCCGTACGGACGGTAGGCCGACTCAGGATCAGAGGGCGCCGCGCGTGCGCAGCAGTGCCGCGGGGTGGGCCGGTTCAGGGAGCCCGAGGACGCGGGGACGGGAGGGATGGCGGCCGAGACCACTGTCTGGCATTGACGTGACTGTTCCTCGTCCAGCGGCGATCATGCGCGTGCCGGGATGACATGCCATCGGGTCCTGCCGGTGCCCGGTCGGGGCGCCGAGTATGGGCCGGCCGTTCGACCAGGACGTTTCGGGGGAGACGTTCGGCGCGCAGCGGGTGCTCAGTCGAAGGAGGTGGTTGCCGTGCCGCGAGGGAACCGGGATCTTGCGTCGCTGGCCGAGATCGTCGAGCCGGCGGATACACACGTGGACGAGGAGACGCGGGCACGGGCCCGCGCAGTGGTGGCTGCACACGCCCGCAACGCCGAGGACCTGCGGCTGCTGTTGGACGAGCTGGGACTGGGGACACCCCCGCAGTGAGCAGGTCTGCGCCGCACTGCTCGGCTCGCCGGCCGATGACGTCACACGGGCGGCGGCGGAACCCGGCAAGGCGACGAGCTGTAGCACCGCCGGCGTCGGAACGATCGGTCAGTAGTCGGCGCCCTCGGGTTCGGCGGCTGCCGGAGGCCATGCGGCCGGTTCCCCCGGCAGCCGCTGCACCTGGGCGACGTCCGTGTGCGTCAACAGTGCGGCCCGGACGACAAACGCCCTGCACCGCGGGGGCGCGGGCCGTGAGCGACACCAACCTTCCCGAAACACGTGCCTGACCGGTGGCCGGGCCGATGGGACGCCGATCCCGGGACGGGCGGGTGAGCGTGTGTCGTGGGTCCAGCCGCCGGGTCTGTCCCGCAGGACGGGCTGACGACCCGCACCATGGGGCAAGCCGAGCACTGCCCCAGCGCGCACCGATCCGACAATCTTCGATGCACTCTGTGGGGCGGGGGTAGCCGACCCGGGGCACGGGCACATCGCCGATATGGACGAAGGGGAGAAGAACGACGCCGGGAGCGCCGAAGCACAGGCCGCGGCAGACCGGCTGCCCGGCGAGATGCGAGCGGCGATCGCCGCAGTGCGCAGCCGCGCCGCGAGAATGCGTGAGCCCCAGCTGCCGGCCGAAGGAGAGAGCGAGCTGCCCGGCGAGGCTGCGGACACTGGACCGTAGGTCGGAGGGCGGTCCGCGCAGTGTCTGCGCCCACCGCCATCTCGTCGGCCGAGGTGGCGTGCCGGATCCGCGCCCCGGTGGGCCGTACCGTCGGTGGTGCGGGCAGCGCCGTCGCCTGCGACGTCGGCCCGGCTCTGCTGCTCCCCCTCCTGGCCGCCGGGCCCAACGTCGGCCGGACCATGCCGGGCATCTTCAACACCGACCGCACCCGTGCCGTCGCATCGCTGCACAGGCTGGCCGAACTGGACGTCGACACGGCGCTCTTCGGACACGGCGACCCCCTCGCCCACGGCGCGGCGGCCGCCCTCCGACGAGCAACCGAGGCAACGATGTGACCGAGGTCGCCGCCTGGGTGCTGCGCAGGTGAGAGCTGGTTCTGGCCCAACTTCTGCAGAGCGGTGACTCTCCGGACACCCGCTACGCCCACTCCACGCCGTGCTCGGCGAGGGAGGGCGGCTACGAGATCACGGTGGGCGGCAGCGTCGATCCCGGCATCGGGGCAAATCCGGAGGCGGACGGTGAGCCGGACGCCTACACCGAGGAGCTGATCGGCGTGGTGCACGCCCACCAGCTCATCCGCACATCGTTCGACGAGAAGGCGTACAAGATCTACATCAAGCAGTGTCCGAAGTCCGTGAAGGCGAGGCTGAACGAGACCACCCGAACTCCGTGGGGGAGTTCGAGACCGGCGCCACTGCACTGGTCAAGCAGGTCCTGGCCGATTTCGGCGCCTACGAGTTCTACACGGGCGAGAGCACGGATCCCGACGGCCCGGCTGCTCTCCAGAACCACCGGGCCGACGGCACCACCCCGTACCTCACCGTCATCAAGCACGGAGTCCGGGCGGAGAAGATGTGACACCCCGGCAGGCGCACGTGCTGCAGCATCCCCGTCGGCCCGTCCGCGGACCGTCGCGCTGACCTGCCCGGACACCCCACGGGCCGCCCGCCCGCCGTACCTGCACCCGGGCGGTCCACCAACCGCCCCGCAGGGTGGTCACGGTGCCGCGGAACGGTCGGCCCGTCCGCGCCCGATACTGCGCCAGGGTGTCCACCCGCGGCCTACGGCACTTCGCCTTGCCGCCGGTTGCGGTTCCACACCTGCCGCATGCCGAGCCGGTCCGGCCGCGCATGACGACATCAGGTGTTGGGCGTCACCAGCGGTACCAGCGGCCGCGGCCGGAGGTAGTGCCACGGGCGACGAAACCGATCAGCCAGACAGCCAGAACGAGGACGGCGACCCACCACAGAGCCTTGACGGCGAAGCCGGCACCGAACAGGAGCAAAGCGAGTAGCAGAACCAGAACCAGGGGAAGCACAGTGGTCTCCTTCACGGTTGACGGACTGATTGCGGGCACCGACTGCCCCGCGCGGCGCAATGCATGCCAGGCATGCCCCGCCCACGGAGCGCGGCCCCGCGGGGCGCTCACTGCCCCGGCTTTCGCCGGTCTTCTCCGCCGCGTTCGAGCACCCACCGATCGCGGTACGACGAACTCGTCGCCGACATCGCCTACACAGGTGGTTTGACCCTGCGGATCGGGGTGAGATTCCGTCCCGGGCAGTGTGGGAGAGAGGCCCGTGGCGGTGCACCCCCCTCACCGCCACGGGCCACACCCGCAGCCCGGCCCGATCCGGCTCACGGCCGCGCCTCGTTGAGTCCGCGCCTTCGGTGTGCTGCGCTGTGCGGCGTGGATCCGATGCCCGGACGACGTGCGGGGCACTGGCGGCAGGTGGCCCGCCGCGGGGTGCTCGTGACGGTTCTTGCCGCGGCCCTGGCGGGGTGCGGGCAGTTGTCGAACCGGGAGAACGCCGCGGCGGCGGTGGCCCGCGCCTTCGAGCAGGACGCCGCCCGCGGGGACGCGGCGGCGATGTGCGCCGCCCTGGCGCCGGGCACCCGCGACGAGCTGGAGGACCAGGAGAAGGAGGGCTGCGAGCAGGCCGTCGGCGGTCTCGGCCTGCCGGCCGGCGGTCAGCTGCGCCGGATCGACGTGTTCGGGCAGCAGGCCCGCGCCGTGCTGGAAGGAGACACGGTCCTCCTGTCCGCGTTCCCCGACGGTTGGAAGATCACCGCGGCGGGCTGCGAGCCCCGCCCCGAGATGCCCTACCGCTGCGATGTGAAGGGGGACTGACCGTGCGTGTCCTGTTCACCCTGTGCGTGGTCGTCGTGGTCGGCGGCCTGGCGCACTTCACCACGATCGGACTGCTGCAGCGATGAGCGCCACCGGCCGCTTCCTGCGGAACAACGGCCTGACCCTGGCCTTCGGCACGGCCTTCCTGTGCCCTGACCGAAGTGATCGATGCCGGCTCGACTCCAGCTCGGGCAGACCGGTGGAGGATCTGCGGCACCGGGTCGGCGTTGGCGTCGGCCAGAAGGAACGGGCATCGGCGCAGCGGTTGATCAGTAGTAATGGGTGCGGCCGCCGACGGCGTGGCCGAGGAGGCCTGCAACCCAGAGGATGAGGCCGATGACGGCGAGGATGATGCCGATGGTCCACAGGATGGAGATCCCGGTGGCGAAGCCGATGATGAGCAGGATGACGCCGAGAATGATCACAGGAGCCTTCTTGGATGTGTTGTGCGGTGGAGGGGCGGCGGTCCGGGGAGATGACCAGAACCGGGCCGCCGCCGGGGTGGGAACCGGTGCTCCCACCCGGTCCGCCTGCCTGCGGACTAGTACGTCTACCGCCGCAGGGGTGCGGCAAACAGAACCGGCGCGTGCTGCGGGAGGAAACGCCCGGTTTCCCGTTTGCCCTCCTTGGTTTTGCGCTCCTTCGGGGCGGACAGGCGCGGTGTCACGGGGGTGACCGAACCCGCGAACCGAGAGCCTGGGGAGGCCGTCGTGATCAGTGAAGAGCAGATCGGGACCGTGCTGGAGCACCCGGTGTACGACGTCGAGGGCAACAGGATCGGGGACGCGAAGCACGTGTTCCTGGACGACGCGACCGGGCAGCCGGAGTGGGTGAGCGTGAAGACCGGCCTGTTCGGGATGAGCGAGTCGTTCGTGCCGCTCAAGGACGCCCGCCTGGTCGAGGACCACCTGGAGGTGCCCTTCACCAAGGACAAGGTGAAGGACGCGCCGAACGTGGACGTCGACAGCGGGCTCCACCTGTCGGCGGCCGAGGAGCACCGGCTGTACGACTACTACGAACTGGCGTGGGACGAGGCCTGGCAGCGGGCGAACGAGCCCGGCGAGCACGGCTGGGCCCGCGACACCGACACCGGTACCGACACCGAAGGCATCGCCGGCACCGGGGGCACGGCCGGCACCGGCATGGGCGACCGCTCCGATGCGACCTCCGTGCGCGAGCGCGGGGAGGCCATGAGCAGGGGCGCTGAGGAGGCCGCCATCGGCGCCGGCCTGCGCGGCGGCGGCGACATGGACGAGGCGATGACGCGCTCGGAGGAGGAGATGCACGTCGGCACCGAACGCGTGGAGACGGGCCGGGCGCGCCTGCGCAAGTACGTGGTGACGGAGAACGTGCAGAAGACCGTGCCCGTGCGCCACGAGGAGGTCCGCATCGAGCGTGAGCCGATCACGGACGCCAACCGGGACGCTGCCATGAGCGGTGAGGACATCACCGAGTCCGAGCACGAGGTCACCCTGCACGCCGAGCGCCCGGTCGTGGCGACCGAGACCGTCCCGGTCGAGCGGGTCCGTCTGAACACCGAGGAGGTCGTCGAGGAGGAGACCGTCAGCGGCGAGGTCCGCAAGGAGCGGATCAAGGACGAGGGCGTCGAGGACGCCGGCCCGGACGACGAGGGAGGCCCCGGCACCGGCCGGCGCATCTGACCCCGCCCGCCGTGTCCCGCGAGCGCGCGCCGGTCCCGGCCGCCACGGCTGTCGCGCCCCAGGACGCGCAAGCGGCCGACAACAGCGGCCCGCCGCGCGCCTTCCCACCCACCCGAGCCGTACATGCCGTAGCGTCATGATCGTGGGGCGACGTGCTGCCGCTCCCGCTCCTCGGATGCCCGGCCCGGTCGCCCCTACTCGGGCGCGGCCGGGCCGCGCTGCGTCCATCGGAGGAACGCCGGCCGCGCGGCGGGGCGGGAAGACCGGGCGCTCTGCAGGGCATGACGGAGCAGCAGGAATCCGAAGTCGGTGACCGCCGCCGTGCCCGCGCCGGATGCTCCGGGCGGGGAGCCCGAGCAGGTCGGACCGGGCGAGGAGGTGGAGGCCCGGCACCCGAGGGCCCACCGACGTGCCCGGTCGGCGCTGGCTGGCGGTGCTCAAGCGCACCGGTAAGGAGTTCCTGGACGACGAACTGCCCGACCGGGCGGCCGCACTCAGCCACTACGGCGTGCCGGCGATTCTCCCCGCCCCGCTGCTGCTGGTCTCTGTGCTCGGCCTGGTCGGCACCTCCGCCACCACCCAGGTCCTGGACAACCTGCAGAAGCTCGCCCCGGCGCGGCCCGGGACATCCTGCGGACCGCGGTCACCCAGCTCCGGGGCAGCCGCGGCGCCGGCGGTGTGCTGGCCGTGGTGGGCCTGCTGGACGCCCTCTGGTCGGCGTTCGGATACATCGCGGCGTTCATCCGCGCGTCCAACGCGGTGTACGACATCCGCGAGGGCCGCAGGCGACCCCAGCCACCCCGCGAAGGGGCCGCCAGGCCCCGACCGGTCCCTCACGTCCGCCAGGACGTCCGCGTGGCGCCCCGTGACGGGGCGCCGTTCTGCGCAACCTGGACGGTTGCTGCGCCGTCCTACCGCGGGTGTGGTCGGGTTCCCGGCTCCCCGGAGGTGCTCCGGTGCCGTGCGAGGGGAGTGGGTTGGAACACCGGGACGGATGCGGGTGGTGCAGCGCTCTTCGGGCGGCGGTCGGGGTCGGGGTCAGTACGTGTTGTGGTGTCGCAGGCGGCGTGGTCGACCGTCGGGGTCGACCAGGAGCCGGTTGAGCGGGCGTGCGAGGGCGGTGGCGCTGCGGGAGAGGACCGGCGGCCGGTAGCTGCGCAGCCGTCCGGGTGGCCGTGGGCCGCGGCGGCCGGAGTCGTGCCAGGCGTCGAGGTCCGCCGCCGACCGGGCGAAGGCTTCGAAGGCGGCGAGCGGGTCGCACAGTTCGGCCGTGGCGGCGGGGTCGTCACCGACGTCCAGGTGTTCCCGGGCCAGCCGCAGTCGGAGTTCCCGGGCGAACCGGCGGGCACCGTCGCCCAGCCCGCCCGGGTCGGTGGGTGGGCGCCTGTCGGGAGTGTCGTCCAGGACGGCGCAGTTCAGTTCCGAGTCGTGCGTCCAGGAACGCAGGTTGATGTTGTCGGAGCCGACCGACGCCCACACGTCGTCGACGACGCAGACCTTGGCGTGCACGTAGACCGGGGTGCCCGCGTGGTTCTCGACGCCGTACACGGCGACTCGGTCGCCGCCGGCGCGGCGCAGTTCCTGCAGGGCGCCGATCCTGCCGACGAGGTTCATCGGCAGGGTCAGCCGGCCGTCCTGATCGGGGACCGACGGGATCACCGCGACCAGGCGTAGCCGGGGGTTGTCGGCCAGCGCGCGGGCAAAGCACTCCACGACTCTCGGCGACCACAGGTACTGGTCCTCCAGGTGGACGAGCGTCCGGGCGCGCTGCAGGGCCTTCTGGTAGCTGCGGGCGATGCTGCGCTCGCCGTCCGGTGCGAAGGGGTAGCCGCGGAGCAGTCGGTTCGGGTAGGTGCGCAGCACCTGGACGGTGTGCGGGCCGCAGACGGGCGGGTCGGGCAGTTGCTGCGGTAGCCGTCCGGCGCTCTCGTCCTCGTGGTGGAGGAGGCTGCGCAGGCGGGTGAGGGGGCTGCGGCTGAGCGGTGCCGGGTCGTTCCAGCGTTCCCGGAAGCACGTTTCCAGGTCGCCCACGGCGGGGCCGTGGACGGCGAGTTGGACGTCGTGCCAGGGCGGGTGAGGGCCGTAGGCGGCGGCGATCGGCTGCGCGTTCGGGTCGCCGTGGTGGCGGGCGTCGTCGCCGCGGTTGTGGCACAGGTCGATGCCGCCGACGAATGCCGTGTCGAGGCCGATGCGGCCGGGGTGGCGGAGGACGACGAGTTTCTGGTGGTGCGCGCCGCCGGGGCGGACCCGCATGTCCAGCAGGCACTCGCCGCCGGCTCGTTCGATCTCCTCACCGAGGTGGCGGTTCTCGCGTTCGCTGAACTGCAGGCGGTCCAGGTGGGAGCGCCAGACCAGACCCTTGACGATGACCCCGCGGCGGGCGGCCGCGGCCAGCACGTCCCCGATCTCCGTGCCCGGGCCGGCCAGCCGCTCGTCGGGGTCGCCGCGCCAGTCGGTGAACAGCAGGAGGTCTCCGGCGCGCTGCCGGCCGGCGGCGGCCAGGAGTTCGGGGAAGTACTCGGCACCGTGCACCAAGGGCCGCACGAGATTCCCGGTGGACCAGGCTGAGCCGTCCGGACGGCGGCCGTCGAGCACCGTCGCCGGGTTGCCGCGCTCGCCGACGGTCAACAGCCAGTCGCCGGGGTGCACGGCTGCCACTCACCGCCGCTCTTGCTCGTCCCCACCCCTCCGACGCTACGCCACCGGAATGTGTCGCGCGCTCCCGGAGTTCCGGCCGGCCGCCCTCCGTGCGGCCCGTGTCCGCTTCACCACCGAATCCGCACTCGAGCGGTCAGTCCTCTCTCCTCGGGAAGGGTGCCGCGGGCAAGCGCAGGCGGCTGTGCCTGCGGCCGTACAGGAAGTACACACCCAGGCCGATCACCAGCCAGACCAGGAACCGCCACCAGGTGGCGACCGGCAGGTTGAGCATGAGCCAGAGACTGGCCAGCACCGATAGCACAGGAAGTGTCGGCACCCATGGGCAACGGAAGGCCCTGGGCAGATCGGGTCGGGTGCGGCGGAGTACCACCACGCCGACCGAGACCACGATGAAAGCGAACAGTGTGCCAATGTTCACCAGTTCCGACAATTCCTCCAGCGGGATCAGGCCGGCCATCACCGCCACCACCAGACCCAGCATCGTGAGCGCGTGTGACGGAGTTCCGAGGCGGGGGTTGACGGTGGAGAAGGTGCGGGGCAGCAGGCCGTCGCGACTCATCGCGAAGAAGACCCGGCTCTGGCCGAGGAGCAGAATCATCGTGACGGAGGTCAGGCCGGCGACCGCGCCCACGTCGATGATGTCGGCGAAGGCGTGCTGGCCGACCGCTTTGAAGGCGTCGGACAGGGGCGCGTCGTCGGAAAGCCGGGTGTACTTCTGCATGCCGGTGACCACGGTGGCGACGAGCATGTACAGCAGGGTGCAGATGAGCAGCGAAGCGATGATGCCGCGCGGCATGTCCCGCTGCGGGTTACGGGTCTCCTCGGCGGCGGTGGCCACCACGTCGAAGCCGATGAAGGCGAAGAACACCACGGCTGCCGCGGTGAAGATGCCCATCACGCCGAAGTCGGTCGGTGTGTAACCGAACAGCACCTGTACGAGCGGCGCCTTGCCACCGGTTCCGGCTGCCGCTTCTTCGGCGGGCGGCAGGTAGGGGTGGTAGTTGGCAGCTTTCACGAAGAAGAGGCCCGCCACGATGACGATCAACACCACTGTGACCTTGATCGCCACGATGACGCGGGTGATCTCCGCGGACAGGTGGACGCCGATGACGAGGATCCCGGTCAGGAGCAGCACGATCAGGACGGCCGGCAGGTTGAAGCTCCAGCCTCCGGTCTCCGCCCCGCTGAGGGCGTGCGGGAGCGTCACTCCGCCGCTGGCCAGCAGTGACTGGACGTAGCCGGACCAACCGACCGCGACCACTGCGGAGCCCAGTGCCAGTTCCAGGACCAGGTCCCAGCCGATGATCCAGGCGGGTAGCTCGCCGATGGTGGAGTACGCGAAGGTGTAGGCGGAGCCGGCCACGGGGATGGTGGAGGCGAACTCGGCGTAGCAGAGCGCGGCCAGCGCGCAGACCACACCGGCTGTGGCGAAGGAGAGCGCGACGGCAGGGCCTGCGTGGTTCTTGGCGGCCGTACCGGTGAGCACGAAGATGCCGGTGCCGATGACGACGCCGACACCGAAGACGGTGAGGTCGAGGGCCGATAGCGATCGCCGCAGCGAGTGCTCGGGTTCCCCGGCGTCAGCGATGGAGCGCTCGACTGACTTGGTGCGGACGATGTCGCGCCAGAAGGGTCGTGCCTCGGGTTCGGTGGCTATGGCGGTCTCCTCCGTTCAACCGGTCGGCCATTCGTACCCGCGGCACGCAGTCCGGTCACGGGACGGCGGCGGTGTTCCACCCATCGGCTCTGCGTCGTGCAACCCGCCGCTCGGATCCGCGAGGAAGGCAGGCGGGCTGTTGCCGGCGTCTCCCATGGGCTTGCTCGGCCGCGACCAGGGCGCCTGGTGCCGGGCCGGAGGCGGGGACGTCTTCGCAGTGCACGTCGGGTGTGACCAGTACGTGTACCTCGGCAGCGCCCGGCCCCGTGCGGGCATCGTGGCCGTATCGGTGATGACCTCCCGCTGAGCAATGCTCAGGACCTGTGGCCCGAGCGGGTCGTGATCGACTTGCACGAGCATGCCTTTGGGTGGCTGGTCTTCCGGCAGCGGGTGGAGTACGTCCGCAGTCGCGACCTCGGGGGACCTGCTCATGGGCCGGGGACCGTATCTGGTTGACCGACAGGACGGGAGCATCCACCACGTCCCGGTCACCGCATTTGTGGATGACCGCTGGGAGGAGCTCCACCTCCAGCAGGTCAAGGGCGTCCGGCCGCCGGACGAGCCCGATCCACTGATCACGGCTGTCCGGGCACTTGTTCGCTCCGAGGGGATGGTGGCCGCGATGCGCCACCTGCGCAGGCGGGCACCGCTGCGGGGACCTCACCGGGTGAAGGCGGCCACCCCTGGAACTCCGAGCCGGCTTGGTGCTGACCTGGGACGGCGGGTGTCCGTACGCGGGTGTGCACGACGACTCCCCGGTGCTGCCGAGACAGCGGGAGGCTGAAGCCGAGGCCACGGACGGTGTCAGGTGGCGCCCGGAACGCCCGGTGACAAAGTGCGCTGTCGTCGCTCTGACCCGCAGCGCGGAGCCTCGGGCAAGCCCACCGCAGTGTTCCCTTGCAGCAGCTTTCCGCCGTCGGCGCCACCGCCGCGGCCCGCCTTGTGACGCATCAGGACAGCGGGCTCGTCCCGGGAGCCAGGAGGGCAAGGAGTCGGGGCCGGTGAAGGGCCGCGACGTGTTCGAGGAGGTCGGGGTGGCGGAGCAGGGGTGCAGCGGCGGTGTCGCGCTGGGCCGGCAGGGTCAGACGCCGCGGGCCGCCGGCGACCCCGGCAGGACCGGACGGGCGAGAGTCCGCCCGTCCGGTCCCGCCGTCCGCGCGACTCCGCACCGGGGAGCCGTCCGTGGGGCGCCTGGAGGTCAGGATGTGCCGCGGCCGGTGACGAAGTCGCGGGCCCGGTCCACCAGGCCGGCGCCGGGAGCCAGGAGCTTGCTCGCGGTGGGGCTGCTGGGCGCCGCGGGGTGCGGCCGGGTGGGAGCCATGGCCTTGGCACGGCGGATCTTGTCGCCGAGGTCGTCCAGCATGTCGGGCGTACAGGCCCGCTCCATCATCGGGAACAGGTTGTTCTCCTCGTCGCGGACGTGGGCGGTGACCTCGTCCATGAGCTGCTGCAGCAGCGGCCGGAACGAGGCGTCGCCGGTGTCCATGCCCTCGAGCTGCTTCAGGATTCTCTCGACCCGGCTGTGGTCGTCGATCTCCTTGTCCGCGATCCGGTCCCCGCCCTCGAGGTGCTCGCGCACTGCCGGGTAGAGGTACTGCTCCTCGGCGACCGAGTGCCGCACCAGCTCGATCGTGACCTCGTCGACCATGTCCCGCAGCTCCTGGCCGCCGGTGCTCATGGCCTTGATCCGGCCGAACATCTCCTCGACCTCGCGGTGGTCGGCCTTCAGCTCCATGACGACGTTCCCGCCGTGTCCCATGTGCCGGTCCCTTCTGCTTCCGGGCGGGCCTGTCCCGCCGTGCCCACAGACGTTCCCGCCACGCCCTGCGCCCCCGGTCGACGGGGCCTGTTCCACTCGAACGGCCCGCCGCAGCCGGTTGGCACGGGTCCCTGTGATGCGGTGAACGGCGCGGTGGCCGTGGACGAGAGACGGGTGTCCGCACGGCCGGCGCCCCGGACTGCGGGGTTCAGCCTCGGCGCTCGGCGCGGCGCAGGACGACCTGCGGGAGCAGCAGCCAGCACAGGGCGAACCACAGCAGGACCGCGCCGGTGAGGAACCAGGCCCAGCCGGTGGCGTCGAGTGCGGTGCGCAGCAGGAGCAGCAGGGCGGTGGTGATGGTGAGGGCGAGAAGGGCGAGGCCGGTGGTGATGAAGCGGCCGGCGACGCGGACGAGTTCGGGTTTCACGCCGTGCCCGATCAGGAAGCGGTGGAAGGCGACAGGGGCGATCAGGGTCGCGGTGGCGACCGCGCCGAGAACCACGGTGGCGACGTACAGGCGCCGGTCGAAGTCCGGCAGCGTGGTGAAGCGGGGTGTGAAGACGACGGACAGCAGGAAGCCGAAGAGGATCTGTGCGCCGGTCTGGCAGACCCGCACCTCCTGGAGCATCTCGTTCCACAGGCGGTCGGCGCGCTCGGACGGTGTCTCGTCGCGGTCGGGCTGGCTGTCGGGCATGATGCGCCTCCTGCAGTCGCTGGTGCGGGGTGGTGTGTGTGCCTGGCGCCGGGAGCGCCGGGAGCGCCCGGGGAGGTGCGGGCAGCGTGGGCGAGGAGTGGCACGTGCGCGGTGGGCGGCGAGGTCGTGGGCGGCTGCGCCGATGTCCTGCGCCTGCAGGACGCCGAGCGGGCCGCTGTCGCCGACGACCGCCGCCGCGCCCGGCTGCGCCGCGGCACGCTGCTCTGGTGCACCCCGTGGCCCTCCTGGCTCGGCCGGTGAGCGGACCAGGCCAGTCAAACCGGCCGACCGGGACCGGATGGTGTAACACGCAGCCCTGGATGCCAGGAGCCCCGCCAGGACCGGCCATCGGCCGAGGCAGCCCGAGAGGGACGGCGCCCGGCCGCATGGCTCGTCGCTTCCGAGCCGGGCGCAGTCCGGCGGTAGCCCCGGCCCCGGCCACCGGCCACCGGCTACCGGTGCGACCGGCGGTGGCCTTCGACCGCATGGCGAAGACTGGAGGCATGGATCCTGCCGAAGCGCTCCGCCGCATCGCGTTCCTCCTGGAGTGGCGCGGCGCCTCCCCCTATCGCGTCCGGGCCTTCCACACGGCGGCCGAGGCCGTCCGCGACCTGCCGCCGGGACCGGTGGACGCACAGGACGCCAGGCGCCTGCACGGCGTCGGCCCGGTGACCGCCGAGGTGATCGAACAGGCGTCGACCGGTGGGACGCCCGCCTACCTCGCCCGCCTGGAAGCGGAGATCGGGTCGGCCGCAACCGCGGGCTTGGCACTGCTGGAGGCGAGCGAGGGCGACTGCCATGTGCACTCGGACTGGTCGGACGGTGGCAGCCCGATCGAGGAGATGGCACAGGCCGCCCGCGCACTCGGCCACCGGTGGGCCGTCCTCACCGACCACTCCCCGCGGCTCACCATCGCCCACGGCCTCAGCCCCGACCGGCTGCGACAGCAGCTCGACGTCGTGGCAGATGTCAATACCCGGCTCGGCCCGGGCTTTCGGCTGCTCACCGGAATCGAGTGCGACATCCTGGACGACGGCTCACTCGACCAGGAGGACGAACTCCTCGCCCGGCTCGACGTCGTGGTGGCCTCGGTGCACTCGAAGCTCCGATCGGACGCCGGCCCGATGACCGCCCGCATGGTCGCGGCGGTGCGCAATCCCCTGATGCACGTGCTCGGTCACTGCACCGGCCGAATCGTCACCGGCCGCGGCCGCCCGCAGTCCCGCTTCGACGCGCAGGCCGTGTTCGCCGCATGCGCCGAGAACGGCACCGCGGTGGAGATCAACTGCCGACCCGAGCGGCGCGACCCGCCGGACGACCTGCTCCTTCAAGCAGCAGAAGCGGGCTGCCTCTTCGCCGTGGACACCGACGCCCACGCCCCCGAGCAGCTCCACTGGCAGTCCTCCGGCTATGCCCGAGCGGCTCGCGCCGGACTGGGCCCGGACAGGCTGGTGACGACCTGGCCCGCCGACCGGCTGCTCGAGTGGGCCGCGCATCCCGGCCGCCGGTCGACGATCCGCTCCCGCTGACCTGTAGCCGCCCCACCGGTTCGCCTTGTTCGTCGCCATGCAGCACCACGACCCGCCCGGCCACTTCATCCGCGCCGGCGACGGCACACCCCAACGCCGCGGGCCACTCCACGCCCACCACCGGCACCCGCTCCTGCCGGCGGTCCGGCCATGTCTGCGCCGACCACCGCGGGCAGTCGGGAACGCGACACGGACCGGGCGCGTCAACGGTCAGCGGCCGAGTGCGCTGGCCAGCTCCTTCTTGCTCATCTTCGACCGGCCGTGGATGTTGCGCTGCTTGGCCTCGTTGTACAGCTGCTCCTTCGTCGGGCCCTGCGCCCCGGAGTGGGAACGCTGGCCCCCGCGCCGCGACGACGACGTGTCGTGGGTGGAGGACCGGCTGGCGGTCTTCGACTCGCCGTGCCGTGCGCGTTCCTTGTTGACCGTCCTGGAGGCGATCTCCTTGGCCCGCTTCTCGCTCTCGCCGCGGTCGAGTGCGCTGTCCTTGATGTGCTCGTACTGGCGCTCCCGCTTCTTGCTGGATCCTGCAGGCATGGCTGTGTCCTCTCTCGCAGGGCGGGTCTTCTCGCGCCTACCCGGTTCGGAGGGCCGCACGCGCCGAGTCCGAGGTGTGCGCGGGTCGGCCTGCGACCTTGCAGGTCGGCCTCGCTCGTGCCCGCTGCACCTGGCACGGCCCGTGCGCGTGGTCGCGCGGGCGGCGCTGACTCGTGTGCACCGAGCGGAGAGCCTGGGCAGCCAGGGTTGAGGACCTGCGGCGTGGACAGGCGCCGGGGGAGCCCGACGGCCGTGCCGGGCTCTGCGAACCGAGGTGATGATCATGACTCAGCGGCAGGCGAAGTCGCATCCGTCCATGGAAGAGGGGCAGGCCAGCAGGATGGAGGGCGCCCACCACGGGTGGTCGGGCGACATCGACGAGGAACGCCAGGAGCCGAACGACAGCGCGCACCGCTCCTTCGATCCGGACACCTACGCGCCCGGCGCCGGGCCGGGACAGGAACACGCCGAGGAGGAGGACCGGCCGGTGCCCGGGGACACCGTGGAGAGTGAGGGCCGCCGTGGGGAGGACACCGCCCAGAGCCCGGCCTCGTCGAAGCACCGGCACGACAGGGGTGCACGGGGGCCGGCCGGCAGGCCGAGCGGCGGCCGTGACGCGGGTGCCCACACCGGCGTCGACCCTCAGGAGCCCGACAGCCCCACCTCCGGGCACTGAGCACCGGACAGCCGGTCGCAACACGGTTCGGACGGGGCGGTGCCCCATCGGCATGTGATCGCGCCTGTCCGCCATGGCCGGCGGCCGTTGGCGGCCGGCCCCAACTGAAAGGCGCGAGGAGGAGGTAGGTCGTGGGTTTTTCCGGGATCGTCCACAAGCCCGTCGGTACGGTGGTGAGTGCCCTCGGCGGCGCGGAAGCCGGGCACGGCTTCCCGCCCGTTCAGCAGGAGGTGCTCGCGGCCGCCGTGTGGCACAGCGCCCGGTACGGCTGCACGAGCACGGTGTTCGAACCGCTCTCCGGCCGGCTGTCCAAAGCCTGCGACGCGGTGGCCGCCCTGCTGGACCACATCGACCCGGTGATCGAGAAGAGCGCGGACCGGCGCCACATCGTCCCCGTCCTGGAGCGCCTGCTGCGGGACGGCAACGGCGCCACCCGGCAGCTGCGCCGGCTGCGCGCCGCGGCGCTCTCGTGGCGATGATCACCGACCAGACCACCGGCGTGTAGCTGCGCCTGGAGGCGGCCGTCCGGGTGGGGACAGATCCACACGTCGGTCCAGGCCGGGGGACGGCCAGTGCCTTGCCCCGGTCCAGCTCCTCGCCGGCCACCGGGGTGCCGTGGGACGTTTGGTGGTAAAAGCCGCGGCCGTGCCGTCGGCGCGGTATCCCGGGCTGTGCGGGTCGCTGGTTCTCAGACACGTCGGCCGAGGTCCCGTTCCGGGGCGGCTCTCACTGCCTGGTGTACGGGCAGGGTTCCGCGAAGCGTGCGCCCGCCCGGTCTCCGAGAGAGGTGACCACGCAGGCAGGTTGGACTGCTCCGCTGCGAGGACGCCCTGGACGTCGTGGCGCGGCCAGTCACCGGCGGCGGGCAGCGCTCGCGCGACCAGGCCGAGGGCGGCCGTGGAAGCGTGCGGCGGTGCGCGATCCGGTGCGCATCAGCTCCGGCAGGACGGTGGTGGCGTTCACCCCGTCCTCGCGAGTTCCGCCCGCAGCCCCTGGAAGAAGCCCGCGGCGGCGAACTCGGCGGCCACGTAGGGCAGCAGGTGCGGGGCGGGGATCCGGCCGCCGACCGACGAGATGGTCACTACCGCGCCGTCCTTGCCGGCCCGCAGGTCGGCAAGGACGGCCGGGGTGAGGCGCGGCGGCGCGAAGTAGGAACCGGTGACCAGGGCGGTGCGGCCCGCGAAGCGGTCCGGTCATGGTGGACCCTGCGGGCGGGGCTCATGCCGATGGCGGGCGGTGTGACGGACGCTCAGGGTTGGAAGAGCACCTTCACGGCACCGTCCTGCTTCTTCTGGAACATCTCGTACGCAGCCGGCGCCTCGTCGAGCGGGACGTGGTGGGTGGCGAAGGTGTCGACGCCGAGCGGGTCGTCGTCGGTGAGCAGGGGGAGGATGTCGCCGGCCCAGCGGTGGACGTTGGCCTGGCCCATGCGGAGTTGGATCTGTTTGTCGAACATGGTCAGCAGCGGCAGCGGGTCGGTCTGGCCGCCGTAGACGCCCGAGAGGGAGATGGTGCCGCCGCGTCGCACGATGTCGATGGCCAGGTGGAGGGCGTGGAGGCGGTCGATGCCGACGTGTTCCATCATCTTGGCGGCGAGGGTGCCAGGCAGGAGGTTGGTGGCCTGGGCGGCGAGTTTCGCGCCGGGCGAGCCGTGGGCTTCCATCCCGACCGCGTCGATGACGGCGTCCGGGCCGCGCCTGTCGGTGAGGTCACGGATGACATCGGCAAGGTCCTTGCCGTACTTGGTCAGGTCCAGGACGTGCACGCCACGGTTCCTGGCGCGTTCGAGGCGTTCGGGGACGAGGTCGACGCCGATCACCTGGGCTGCGCCGCGGTGCTGGGCGATCCGGCAGCTCATGTCGCCGATCGGCCCCAGACCCAGGACGACGAGGCTGCCGCCCTCGGGCACGGCCGCGTACTCGACGGCCTGCCACGCGGTGGGCAGCACGTCGGAGAGGAAGACGAAGCGGTCGTCCTCGGGCCCGTGCGGGACCTTGATCGGCAGATTGTTCCCGAACGGGACGCGCAGCAGTTCGGCCTGGCCGCCGGGGACCTGGCCGTAGAGCTTGGTGTAGCCGAACAGCGAGGCTCCGCTGCCGTACTTCCGCACCTGGGTGGTCTCGCACTGCGAGTGCAGGCCCTGACGACAGGTGTGACAGGTCCCGCAGGACACGTTGAAGGGGATCACGACCCGGTCGCCGACGTGCACGGCGGTGACGTCGGGTCCGACCTCCTGGACGATGCCCATGGGTTCGTGTCCGAGGATGTCGCCGACGTCGAGGAAGGGGCCGAGGACCTCGTAGAGATGGAGGTCCGATCCGCACAGTCCGCTGGTGGTCACCTTGATGATCACATCGGCCGGGTCCTTGATGGACGGATCGGGGACGGTGTCGACGCGGACATCTCGCCTGCCGTGCCAGGTCAAGGCTTTCATCGTCACTCCTCAGGGGGCCGTACCGAGGTTCACCTTCCCCGCGTCTCTCCATGGCCCAGTCCGCGAAACGGACACACCGGACAGGGACCTGCATGGCCGACGGCGCGGAAGCCTGCGGCTGGCCTGCGGGCTCAGGGCGCCGTCACCGGGAAGCGTTCCCCATCCGGTGCGTCCGAGCCGCTGCACCGCGAGGCCGTCCGCGAGCGGCGCCCCGGTGGGCGCGATGACCAACGCCATCACAGGGCATCGCGTACGGCCTCCGTGGCGCTCCGGCAGGCCACCGACATGCGCACACTCGAGTGACCGGGCCGCCGGACGAGGGGGATCGGCGTCGGGCGGCGTGCTGTGCGGCGCCCCGCCTCCGGACACGCCTGGGGCGGACGCTCCGGTGCGGGCACGCGGGTGGTGTGACGGGTCAGCTCGGGATGAGGCGGGTACATGGGGGTAGGCGCGTCGGCCGAGGGGTCGTCGTGGCCCCGGAACGGGGGCCGTGGTGGACGCGATCGTGCTGTTGAGGGACGACCACAAGACGGTGGAGAAGCTGTTCAAGGCGTTCGAGAAGGCAGGAGAAGACGAGCACGCGGAGAAGCGGCGGATCGCCGATGAAGTGATCGAGGAGCTGACCGTGCACGCGGTGATCGAGGAGGAGAAGGACTGGTTCCTCGAGGTCCGCAAGCCATGGGCCGCAACCGCCTCGTCGAACTCGGCGAACGCCTGGAGGAGACGAGGAAGGCCGCCACACGCGACCCCCTGGAGGTCCCCAGCGCGACCGAGTAGACCGACCGCCGCACCCGGCTCGCTGCACACGGATCGCATCCGCGGTGCGGGGCCGCAAGGGCGGTGCACGACGTGTGAGACGTGTGAGACGTGTGAGGAGGACGGCTGATGGCGGCGAGCGACCAGTACACACCGCAGGACCCGACCGAGCAGTATCCCCGGCCGCCGCAGCCCGAGCAGAGCCAGCCGCATCCCGGCAGCGGAGAGCGGATGCGGCCCGAGCCGGACTACGGCGAGACCTCCTACCGCGGGTCGGGGCGGCTGGCCGGACGGGTGGCACTCGTCACCGGAGGCGACTCCGGGATCGGCCGCGCCGTCGCGCTCGCCTTTGCCCGCGAGGGCGCCGACGTGGCGTTCTGTCACCTGCCCGAGGAGCAGGACGACGCCGGCATCACCGCCCGGCTGATCGAGGGAGCCGGACAGCGTGCGCTGCCGATCGCCGGGGACCTGCGCAGCGAGGAATTCTGCTCCGCCCTGCCCGGCCGGTGCGTCGCCGGCCTCGGCGCACTCGACATCCTGGTGAACAACGCGGCCTACCAGATGTCGCAGCCCGACGGGCTCACCTCGATCAGCACCGAGCAGTTCGACCGGGTGATGCGGACCAACCTGTACGGCATGTTCTGGCTCACCAAGGCGGCGCTGGCGCATCTGCGGCCGGGCTCATCGGTCATCAACAGCGCGTCGGTGCAGGCCTACAAACCGAGCCCACACCTGTTGGACTACGCGATGACGAAGGCCGGCATCGTCGCGTTCACGCAGGGTCTGGCCCAGCAGCTCGCCCCGGACGGGATCCGGGTGAACGCGGTGGCGCCCGGCCCCGTGTGGACGCCGCTGATCCCGGCGACCATGGACGAGGAGAAGGTCGCGCACTTCGGCGAACAGTCCCCGATGGGCCGCCCTGCTCAGCCGGCCGAGATGGCCCCGGCCTACGTGTTCCTCGCCTCCCCGGAGGCCTCCTACATCACGGGGGAGATCGTCAACGCCACCGGCGGCACCCCGCTGCCCTGAGGTCACGGACTCCGCTCGGCCGGATCGCCTCGGCACGCCCTTCGCCCGGAAGGGCGGCTCGGGAATGGAAGAGGATCTTGACGGCGCCGTCGTCCCTGCGCTGGAACGTCCCGTACGCGCCGGGCGCCTCGAGCGGAGGTAATGCGTTCTGGGGCGAGGTCGATGCCGATCACCTGCCCGGCCCGCGAAGGTGTCGGTGCGGGTGCGCATGTCGCCGGTCGGGCCGAGGCCGAGGACGGCGAGGCTGTCGCCGTCGGGCACCGCGGCGTACTCGACGGCCTGCCAGGCGGCCAGCAGGGCGTCGGACAGGGAAGGCGAACCGGTCGTCCGGCGGCCTGGAGGGCGTCTTGACGGGCGGCGTGTCGTCGAACGGCACCCAGCAGCAGTTCGGCCTGCCCGCCGGGACCTGACCGTAGAGCCTGGTGTAGCCGAACAGGGCCGCGCCGTTGCTGCGGACGTGCCTGACGCCTGGGCGGCTGCCGGATCCTTGGACCAGTCTTTCCGGCAGCCGCATCCGTGCGTCCGGCCGCCGTGCAGGCGGCCCCACATCACGGGCTGCGGTGTGTCACCACCTGCGGGCCCGCAGTGGAGTCGGCTTCTTCTGCCAGAGCCCCGATAGGTTTTGTCATGTCTACGGCAGTCATCCTGGATCATCCCCGATGAGCGGCAGTACAGGCCCGGAAAGGTCCGCCCTGCCGCTCGTCCCACGACCCTGTGAACCACCTGCGTCCGTTCGACGGCGAAGGGCAGTCAGAGGACTGCACCGGCCCGGTGCCCGGCTCAGCTGTGGTGGCGCCCCAGGGGGATGCCGAGGCCGGCTGCTTCGGCCTGCTCGTAGTTGGCGAGCGCCAGGCCGAGGCAGAAGAAAGTGGGGCCCATTCGCCGACGAAGATGCCCCACCGGTCGGCGCGTTCGATGTCGGCGTTCTTCTCGGCCTTCAGGGAGGTGGCCCAGGCGATGGCGGTCAGGCCGATGGAGCCGACGGCGGCGGCATGGGCATGCTCGCTGCGGATAACCGGACTCGTGGAGCATCTTGATGATCACGGGTGCTGTCCTTCGGTCGGCCGATGCCGGGCTGTGCGGGGTGGCCGGGGCCACGCGCGGCCACGCCGGTGGGGCCGGCCCCGGCTACCGCACCGAGCCTGCCGCCCCTGCTTCGTTCCCGTACCCCCACCGCCGCCGGGAGTGAACCACTCCCGCGCGCAGCCGCGGACGGCCACAGCTGCGCGCAAGGTCCTGCCGCGGTGCCGCTCACCGGAGGGGGAAGTCGGCCCACACCGTCTTGCCGGCCCCCTTCGGCCGGGAGCCGGTGAAGGCGCACACACCGGGTCCCGCGGTGTCTCGAAGGAGCGTCACCGAGGAAGATGTGTGTCTGTCCGGCTGTACGCCGCCTGAGCCGCGCTGCACCGTCTGCGCGGTCTGCTCGCCGGTGCGGGGGTGGTGCAGGGCCTGTTCCAGGTCGGGGTAGAGGGGGAGGACCTGGTCGGCCTGGGTGACTTCGAGGACGCGCCGGGCGACGGGGCTGGGTGCGGCCAGCACGATCGGAATGCCCGGGGCCAGTGCCGCGAGCCGGGCTGTCCGGCGGGGAGCTGCGTCCGGGGCCGTAACCCGCCGTTCGCTGCTTCGGCAGTACCTGCCCAAGGGCGCGGACCTCCGCACGTTCAGCCAAGCGGACCTGGACGTCATCGCCCACGAGCTCGACCATCGCTGCGCAGGACCCATGGTTATCGCACTCCGGTGGAGGTCTACGCCGACTTCCTGAACAGCGGTGGTGCGCGGACCGCTTGAGCTCGCCTCGTTTTTCGACACTCAACATCCGATCATCGGTGTCGAGCGTGTGCAGGACGCTGAAAACGGATCGGCCGCCGGCTGGTCCGAGCCGCGGTCGCCGTCGCCGCGTTGGCAGAGGCGTTTCGTTCTGCCGGAGCAGGTCAGGGCCAGCGATCGAGTGTCTCGGTGACGGCGGCCCACAGGTGCTTCACCGCGTCGGGACCGGCGGTGTCTGCGACGAGGCTGACCATCTCTGCGAGGACGGCCAGTGCGGCAGCGCGGTGCCCGTCGTCCAAGGCTGCGCGCAGTACGGTGAGTGCGGCCGCGCCGGCCTGTGGCGTGCCGGCGAGCGCTGCGGCCCGCCGGGCCACGGCGACGAACGTGCCGTCGGCCGGGTCTTCGCAGGCCATTGCGGCAGTCCGGGGCAGCAGTGCCGCCGGGGCGTAACGTGCCAGGGCACTCAGCGGTCGGGCGCGCAGGTGCACAGGCGTAATGGTTTCGATCGTGGCGAGGGCCCGGGCCAGCTGGGCGGTATCGAGGTAGCGGACCAGATTGGTCAGGGCATCGGCGCATCGCCCTCCGTCGGCCAGGGCGGCTGCTGCGGCCAGCACCTGGTCCAACCCGTTGGAGTCGAGGCAGGCCGCGACGCCGGCCAGGGCCGACGCACGATGCCACTCATCGGTGACGGCGAGGGCATCGGCCAGCGCCACGGCCACCGCCCGGGCTCTCCGGGCTCCGGACAGGACCGCAGCAAGAGCGACGAGGACCCGCATCCGTTCAGGCCCGGTCGGCATGCCGAAGACGGCCTCGCAGGCGCGGTCGAGCGCCCCGCCGGACAGATGGGCGGCCATGCCCGACAGTGCCAGGGCACGCAGGCCGACATCGGGAATCACCAGGGCGGTGACGAGAGCATCGTCGAGCTGCGGGCCGTCGAGGTGCGGGACCAGCTCGGTGAGATGGTGGGCCCGCGCGTGCTCGTCCAGGCCTGCGATCACGTCCAGGATCCTGGCCCGCCAGGACGGTTCGGGCAGGTACGGGCAGAGCCGGGTCATCGCCTCCACCTGCTGGTAGGGGTACTCCACGGCCTCAGCAGCGGTCCGGGCATGCCCCAGCGCACCGACACGCACGGCACCGTCGAGGTGCGGAAGCATGCGCGTCAGCACGAGGGCCCGCTCGGGCACCGGCATGGCCAGGGCCGCCGAGACTGCTCCGGCCTGCTGGGCCGGGCCGAGGTGGGCGACTACGGCCATCAGCGCCCGATGCGAGAGGTCGGTGGTATCGGCGAGGGCGATGGCGAGGGCCTCGTCCAGCCGGGCGGCGTCGAGATACGGAGCGAGGCCGCCCAGGGTGTCGGCGACCGGTGCGCTCCATGGCTCTGCGGCGGCGACGACCAGCAGCGCCCGGTCCAGCTGGGAGGGATCGAGGCGGGGCGCCAACGCGGTGATCGCCGTCAGCCGGGCACAGACGTCCTCAACCCGCAGGGCGCCGGTGAGCGCCCGCTCCAGCTGGGCACCGTCGAGGTGGGCGACCAGCGAGGCCGGGGTCTCCACCCCTGTCTCGACGGCTGCGAGAGCGAGCGCCCTGTCCAGTGCCGCAACCCGCTCGGCGCCCTCCAAACGGCTGGCCAGCGCGGTCAGCAGCTGCACCTGCGCAACGTTGTCACCGATCGCGGTCGTCGCGGCCAGGGCCAGGCGGAGGGCCTCGATGCGGCGAGTGCCGCCGAGGTGCGGGGCCAGGGCAGTCAGCGCGGCGGCGCGATGGTGTCTGTGCATGATCGCAGCCGCGGCAGCCACGGCCCGCTCCAGCTGCACCGCCTCAAGGTACGGAGCAAGGCCGGCCAGCGCCCGGGCCCGCTCGTGCCCGTCGGCGAGAGCCGAGGCGGCGACAAGGGCAGTGTCCAGTTGGGCGTGATCAAGGTAGGGGGCCAGACCTGCCAGGAGGGCAGCGGAGGCGGTGGCGTCCGCGAGCGCCCGGTCCAGCCGTGCGTGATCGAGTCGGGAGGCGAGGGCGACGACGACTTCCGGCTCGGCGGACCCCAACGCCTCGGCGAGCTGGGCTTCGTCGAGAAACGGGGCCAGCGCGCGGTACACGGCCGGCCACCGGTCGGCGTCGTCCTCGAAATCGCCCGGCTCGTACGCCTCGGCGGCTGCCAGGGCGAGCCTGACTCCATCAGCCCGAAGCGGCTCGGGAAGGCGCGGGACCACATCGAGGAGCTCCCACTGCCGCAAGTAGTCTTCGGCAGCCAGCGCCGCATCCAGGTCGGCACGAGAGGTCGGGCGCTCCGGCGGCGCCGGAGGCCGTCCGGCGGCAAGCCACGCCGCTGCTTCGGGGTCGAGCAGCGCCAGAGCGGCGGCCCGCTGCGGCGGCTGCAAGTGCGGCAACAGCGCTTCCACCAGCACGGGGCGTTGCCGCCGTTCGAGGAGCCCGACCTGGGCGAGGGCCTGCTCCGCCGACCACTCGCCCGCCAGCAGCAGCTGCTCGACCAGACGATCAGGCAGGACGGCGGGAAGGCTACGGACACTGACGCCGGCCAGGCCGAGCCTGATCTCCTCGACCAGCGAAACCGCGGGACGGCCACCAGCGAGATCAGCGTCGGTGCAGGCCCGCGCGGCAGCAAGTAAATCGATCACCCGGGCACAATAACGGCTCCCTGGGAAGGCAGGCCCAGCGGTCACGCGTGAGCCTGCCGCACTCCGCACACGGTCAGGCGGAACGGACCGGGCCCGAACCCGGTCGGCCCCTCACCGCCCTGGCCCGGCGGAGTTCGGCGTGCGCCTGCCCTGCGGGCGGAGTCGTCAGCCGGGCGGCGCGGTCCGGGCACAGGCCCCGTGAACGGGAGATCGATCCGCTTGTCCATGTCGAGACGGAAGGTCCCTTACGGGTTGATGTTCGACCAGAACAGCGCGGTCGGTCCGCGCCCGTCCTCCTCGGTGAGCCTCGACGCTGACGACCTCGTGCGTGATCAGCCGCGGCCCGTGTTCGGCAGAGGGCTGGGTTTGCTGATCACGCGGCTCGGCCTGCCAGGAGTGCCGCCAACTGGTGCGTGTGCACGGCTTGTTGGTCAGAGAGGAGTCCGGCTGCGGCTCGGATGGTGTCGGGCAGGTGGCCGCGGCGGCCGTGGTGTCGGGCGAGGGTGCGCCAGTTCTTCAGGCAGGCGATGCCGTGTTCGACCGGCATGCGGCGTGAGGAGTGTTCGAAACGGGCCCGTTCGTGGTGGGCCATGAGCCACTGGACCTGCTCGAGGTACTTGCCGCGGCGGTTGCGGGGCGGGGTGGAGCCGTCCCGCGGCGGCAGCGGCTGAGAGGCATGGCAGGAGACGCATACCTGCGAGGGGGAGCGGCATATCGTGGTGACTGGCAATCTGATTCTCCACACACCGGCGGACAACCTCGACTATGAGGGTTCGCTGAGCCCACGCGCGGCGCACGTGGGCCTCGCGCTGCTGCCGGTCACCCGGTGCGCAGGGTCAGGCTCTGGCGTGTGCGGTGGAGCAGCTCGACCGCCGTGCGTTCGGCGGCGGGGCTCGGGCCCAGCAGGCGGTTGCAGTGCAGGTGGACGTAGCTGTCGCAGAGATCGAGGAGCGGGCGGCCGAGCAGTGCGCGCCGGTGCAGGTCGGTGAGCCGGGCGGCGGCGGGGGCCAGGAGGCGGCGGCGTTCGGCGAGGACGTCGGCGACGGGAGGTGGCGGCGGGGTGCTCAGCAGTTCGCAGAACTCGGCCTTGCGCGCGCGGAATTCGGCGCCGGCGAGGCGTTCGTGGTGGGCCCGGCGGCGGTAGAGGCGCAGCCGGGCCTGTGCGTCCAGGCCGATGCCCGCCAGCAGGTCGTCGATGCTGAGCAGGGCGAGCGCCGTGTCGTCGAGCGGCAGCCGGCCGGTGCGGCGCAGGGCCAGCAGGTCGAGTACGGCGTGGCTGTCGGCCGTGTAGAGCGCCTCGGTGGCGTCCATGGCGGGGAGGCCGCCGTAGCGTTCGACCTCGCGGTCGTAGACGTCGAAGCCGAACCGGGTCAGGTACCCGTCGGCGAGGGTGGCTCCGGCCCAGTCGCCGAGGGCCGGGACGAGCAGGGCGGGGTCACCGCGCAGGCGCAGCCGCAGGTGGGGTTCGGGGTCGGCGTAGCGCAGGAAGAAGCGGCGGTCGGTGTGGTGCGCCAGGGAGGCGACGATGTCGCGGACGGCGCCGGCGAGCAGGGTGTCCTCCTCCTGCCGGTCGCCGTACAGCTTGAGGTAGGTCCAGTCGCTGCCCGGGGGGCGGAGGCGGTCGGCCCGTGCGACGGGGGCGTGGTGTGGGCGGGGCGGTGGTGTGGGCGGGGTGGCGGTGCGGCGTGTCATGGAGACGACGAGTTCCACGATGCGGGGCCCGTCCGGCCCTGTGGCCCAGGCGTCGTCGAGGCCGGGGAGGGCTTCCTGGAGGATCACGGCGCCGCCGGGCGGCAGGTGGGTCAGGGCCCGGCGGATCTCCTCGGTGTGGGAGCGTCCGGTGGTGTCGAGGAGGAGGCGGTGGTCCGCCGCTTCGTCGCTGCTGGTCAGGTAGGTGTGGCGGGGCACGCGCCAGCGGCGGCGCCAGGCGTCGAAGGCGGCCGAGAAGCCGTCCGGGCTCCCGGTGAGCTGCCGGGCCTGGAGGTGGTCGACGCGCCACTGGGCCGGGCGCAGGACGATCCGGCCGTAGGTGACCCGGGGGAGGTAGGGGAAGTGGCGGGCGGGGCCCCAGTCGAATCCGGCGAGTTGCGCGGTGCCGTCGAGGCTCAGGTCGGCGAGGAAGCGACAGACGGCGGGGGCCCGGCTGTGGTTGAGCATGTGCCCGGAGCAGACGGTGACCTCCCGGGCGGCTCGTGGGACGCGCTCTTCGGTGCCGTCCGCCCTCGGGTCCGGTCCTGGCGCGCCGTCGTCCCAGATCAGGGCGAGCCTGCCGTCGCTGATCCGGACCGCGAGTTCGTCGAGGGGGACGTAGCGGGCCGGGCCGTCCTCGGCGCTGGTCCGGATGCCGATCTCGTGGTCGCGGACGGTGGGGCGCACGACGACGTTGGCGGAGCGGGTCTTCTCGGGGAGGTAGACCAGTTCGGCGAGGACGCGGCCGGGGTCCAGGGTGCGTTCCGCGGCGGCGACGTCGGCGAGGGCGGGGGCGGCTCCCGGGAGCATGCCGGCGAAGCGGCCGAGGTTGCGTCCCGCGGCTCCCGCGCCGATGTTGGGGCCCACCACGAGCCGGAAGTCTCCCGCGTCGACGGCGGCGGCCGATGGGGCGGCGACCATGGCGTAGAGGTCGAGCGACAGGGGCAGCCGGGCGGGGGCGACGTCCCGGAGGGTGAGTCGGTCGAGGGTGTCCTGGTCGAGGTCGACGGCGGCCAGGTGGTCGTGGAGCGCCTCGGTGGCGAGGCGCAGCAGGGTGTCGGCCCGGTCGGTGTCGAGGGCGGCCACCGTGGTGGTCGGGGACGGGGTGCCGAGGCCGGTGACGGGGTCGAGGAGTTCGAGGACGGGCACGTCGCGGGCGGTTCCGTACCGGGCCTCGAACGCGCGCCGGTACGCGGTGATGTGCGGCAGCCCGTCCGGGAAGGGGGTGAGACGCAGCAGCAGGTCGGCGGCCTGGACGGCGGCGTCGGCGACCCGGTGGGACACCGTCCCGGCCGCGAGGGGCAGTGCCGTGTCGACCTGGACGGGGGTGCCGGTGTCGAGACCGGTGACGTGGCGGGCGTGGTCGGCCAGCGCCGGAAAGGTGTCGGCGCCGGCGTCCGGGGGCTGCTTTCGCCAGTCCTGGATGGCGGCGAGCAGCGCGGCCAGGTCGGCGTGGGCGGCGGCGGCCGCCGGAATCCGGCCGAGGTGGTCGAGGACGTGCCCGGCAGGGTCGAGGTGGGTCAGCGGCGGGTGGAGGTCCGTGAGGAGGAAGGCGTGCCGCCACAGCCGGTGGAGCAGGTCGTCGACCTTGCCGGGGGTCGCTCCGGGGACGGTGCGCAGCAGCTCGGCGGCGAGGTCGGCGTGGCTGATCGGGGTGCGGGCGAGGGCGAGGGCGAGCAGGACGGCGCCGGTGGCGCGGAGGGTGACGTTCTCACCGCCGGTTGCCGTCCGTGGCGCCTCGACGCCGCTGAGGGTGACCCGGCCGGCCCGGTGCAGCACGGCCGGGTTGGTGATGACCCGGGTCGCCCGGCGGATCCGCGGGGCCGATTCGAGGGCGGTGACGTAGTGCAGCAGGGCGTGCATGTCGAGCCGGGCGTGGACCTCGGGTGGCCGGTCGTCGGCGAGTCGGACGTCGGTGGCCGGCCCCCACTGCCCCACGGCGGCGCCCGCGTTGAGCCCGAACGGGGTGGGACGGGTGCTGAGCCGGACGAGGTAGCGCAACAGGCTCGCCTCGAGCCGTCGTCGATCGCGTTCGGTGGCCGTCGGGCGCCGCAGCGCGGCCGCCAGCGGCAGCGAGGAGACGGCGACGGCGCACCGCGCCAGCGCGTCGGCCCGTACGTACGCGGTGGCGGGCTCCGGCCCGGGGGTGTCGGCCGCGGGGTAGCGGGTGACGGGCAGGATCGACGTGCGGATCATGACGAAGTCGAGGGCGCGGTAGCGGCTCCGCGCCCCCGGGGACGGCCCTTGCCGGGCGCCCGGAGTGCGGGAGGCGTCGGTGGTCATCGCGGTGGGTGGGTGGTCATGGCGGTGGGCGGCGGGTCACGACAGCAGGAAGAACCGGTCCCAGGCGGGAGGTTCGGGGGTGGCGGCGGCCAGGAGGGCGAGGGCGATCCCGGGGGTGCCCTCCAGGAGGCCGACCCGGTCTGCACGGGTGCCGTCGGGTTCGACGCTGCGGTAGCCGAAGGGTGATCGGGGCCGGTACTCGCCGAGCAGTTGGTCGACCAGGCGGTGCGCTGCGGCGCCGATCGCCTCGTCCCCGGTGTCGGCGGCGAAACGGAGGGTGATCTGCAGCAGACCCGCGACGCCGTGGCAGAATCCGGGCGAGTCGACGCGGCGCCAGGCGATCGGGCGCGCCAGCGCGGTGCGCAGGGCGGCGGTGGCCGCGGCGGTGAGGCCGGAGTCACCCAGGGCGGTGCCGGCCAGCCACAGCGCGCGGGCGACACCCGGGCTGCCGTAGCACCAGGCGTCGCGGGCCGGTGTCGGAGCGGGGGCCCGTGCACCGGGCACGGCGGCCGAGGGCTCCTCGACCGCCGGTGGGTACGCGGCGACCGACGGGTAGCCGCCGCCCCGGGCGTCCGCGACGTGCTGTGCGGCCAGCCAGGACGCGGCCCGGCGGATCGCCTCGGTGTGGCCCGGCACCGCCGGCCCACGGGCGTCGGCGTGGACGAGGGCGAGCAGGGCGAGGGGACCGGTGATGCCGTGCGCCAGACCGCAGTTGGCGACCGCGCCCGGGTACTTCGCGCGCATGGCCTCGTCGGCGATCAGGGCGTGCGGGGTGTGCCAGGCGGGGAGCCCGTCGGGGTCCGGGCAACCCCGGCACAGGTCGACCAGCCAACCGAGCAGGGTGGTCGACGCGCGGTCCCGGTCCGGGCCGGGCGGCCGGACGCGCAGGCAGGCGGCCACACCGGTCCAGCCGGAGACGACGTCGAAGGTCCCGACCGCCAGTCCCCGCCCGTCGACCGCGGGCAGCCTGCGGGGGATCCGCGTGTACAGGCTGTTGTCGAGGTCGCCGAGCAGCGCGCGGTACCGCCCCCGGCCGTCGGCCAGGTAGGCGGTGGTGAACGCCACTCCGGCGAGCCCGGAGAAGAGCCCCAGGGCCTTGACGGGGTCCCGCGCGGTGCCCTCCACGGCGCGGGCGAGGTGACGGTGGGCCACCAGGTCCCAGCCCTGGCCGGGCAGGCAGCGGTCGAGGTGCCCGAAGGCCAGGGCGAGGCCGCCGGCGCCCTGCGCAGTGCTGTACGGCGTCCACCGCGGCCGCCCCCGGCGCGCACCGGCCCGGCCCGCGGCCTCCGCCGTGCCGGGATCGCGCAGCCGGGAGAGGACGTCCACGGCCGCGTCACGGACCCGCGCCACGGTCCGCGCGTCACGGACCGCCGGCTCCCAGGCGGCCGCCTGCTGCGCTGCTACGGCCATCAGCCTTCCCGGGACGATCGGGACTCCCGCTCGACGCGGCGGATGACGTGTTCTCCGGCGACCCTGCGGGTGATGCCGTCGGCGCGGACCTGACTGACCTCCAGGACGTAGTGGTCCTCGAAGAACTGGACCGGGACCGTGTCGCACTCCGAGGTGCACGAGCCGCAGGTCGAGCAGGTCTCCGTCTCGCCGGCGGCGTCGGCCGCGGGCAGGCTGACGACGGTGCACTCCTCACCGCAGGTGCTGGCGCAGCTGTTGGTGCACTCGTCCCCGCAGGTACTGGCGCAACTCGCTGTCTCGCCCGCCTCGGGGGGGAACTGGTCGACGGCCGTGGTGACCACCCTGACCCGGATGTCCAAGTCGAACTGGTCGTCGCCGATCCTGGCGTTTACTTGCCTGTCGTTCATGGCGCAACCTTCTGGGGGTGGTTGCCGAGCATGTTCACTCGTTTCCACTATGGCACCGCGACGGGTGGCTGCAAGCGGGTGACGGCACCGCAGCATGCAACTCTCCGTGACATTGTGACGCTCCGTTTCCGGTTGCCGTCATCCTCCGCCACCGGTGGGTCGACTCCCACTTCCGGCAGGAGGGAGGAGAGGCGCCAGGAAACGGGGGCGAAACGCGAGGTGCACCGTGGGAGTGGAGCTTTGGATCATGGGGCCGGCACGGGATGGCTTCGTCGGACACCCCGTCCGTCCGGCGGTGACGCGCGGCATGCCTCCGCTCTTCCTCACCGCGTCCAGTGCACCGGTCGAGGAGGTTCCCGTCCGCGGCCGGCCAGGCACCGATCGAGCAGACGCCGCGGCTCGTCCTCAACGGGCGGCTGCCGCTCGCCGACGCATGCCGCCGTGTCGCGAAGCCGGTCACCGTCGGCGTCCTGACGTCCACTTACGTCAACTCCCTCCTCGAGCTCACCCAGGTCCGGCGCTTCGTCGTACAGGTGGTTCGCGCAGCGGTGCCGGACGACCGAGCCCTGTGCCCCTTCGCGCCGATGCCGTACGTCACTCCGCCCCGGCCCGTCGGCGAGACGCCGTACCGGCCCGTCGGCGAGACGCCGTACCGGCCCACCCTTTCCCCTCCGAGCCGTGGCGGGCGTTCGTGTGGCCCGAAGAACTTCCCGTGGCGACTGTGCTTGCGTAAGGCACCCCCGCACAGCAGTGAGGCCCGCCGGTCGAACTGGCGGGCCTCGGTCGTTCCGCGTGCGGTTGCGAGGACGGCAGGCAGGCGTCGCCAGCTGGTGTTGCCCGGGAGTGCGTCGTCGGCGTCGCCTCGGCACCTGCGGGCGGCGGGCACCGGCCCTGGGGGCCGGCGGCGGCGCGGCGTGGGCGGTGGTCTCTCCCACGGTCTCGGAGTCGCTGCCCGCACCCTGCCGTGCGGCGGCACGGCCCGGGGCCATGACGGCATCGTGAACGGCTACTGCAGCGAGACCCCGGTCACCGCTGACGGCCGCCACGCCTCCGTGGTGAGCAACGCCCACCTTGCGACCAACGCGCCCATCGCCCGGATGCACACCCTGCTGGGCGCCGCCCTCTGCGAAGCCGTGCCGTAGCCGGAAGACGCCTGCCGGGAGCCTCGCGGGCCCCGGCAGGCTGCGGAGGCGATCCGCCGACCGACGGCATGGACAGTGCAGTGCTGGACCGGAAAGGGTGATGTGGACAACAGGATCGGGCAGTCTGGACGCCGTTCCTTTCGTGAGTTGTTTCGGCGGGTGGCGCCGCCGACGATCGTTCGGCGTCCACAAGGCGGCGCCGGAGGGCTCGGACGGCGAGCCAGGGGCAGGGTGCGCGGCCGTGGACGGCATGATCGCGTTGCCGGTGGTGATCGTTTGGCTCGGCTGCGTGACCTTCGTCTCTTGTCGGGGCGCGGGTGTCATGGTTTGATCACGATGCGTTCCCGGCCGGTGACCGCGGAGGTGGGGCATCGGGCCGGGGATCTGCTGGTGTACGGCTGCGTTGTCGGGGGTGAGTGATTTGTTTGCGGATGCCGAATCCGCCGCAGGCGATGGCGAGCCGACGCCTGCGGAGTTGCGGGATCTTCAGGCCCGCGCCGACGCATTGGCGCGGGACGTCGCCGCCGTGCGGGAGCGACTGAAGCAGCAGACCGGCCTGCCGCGGGCCGTGCGAGGAGCGCTGCCGGGCGATGTGGGCGAGACGCTCACCCGGGCGGCACGGCGGATCGGGGAGGCGGCGGAGAAGCTCGCCCGGGTCCGGGCCGCCCAGTGGCCCGGGTCGTGCACGGCGTGGTGGGGAGTATGTCCGCGCTGCGGACCGACCCTGAGAACCGAGAACGGTCACTCGTGGTGCGAGGAGTGCGGCGCTGGATGGGGCTACGACCGCACCCGGAGCCCGTGCGGTGAACCGGCGACCTTCCTGGCGATGGACGCGCAGGGCGGCACCGTCGTCGTCTGCGCCGCGCACGGCCGACACATTCAGGACAGCCTCGAAGGCGGCCTCCTCCTGGCCATGCCCACGTCCTGACGCCAGGGGCACCACGGCACAGCACCGCTCGACCTCGGATCCCCGGCCGAGGTCGGGGACGGGCCGCGATCAGCCGCAGTGCGCGTTGAAGCCGCCGCTGACGTTGCTCTCGATGCCGCCTTCCCAGTCGATGCAGCTGTGCTCGGCGTGCAGGTAGACCGGCCCGGCATAGGACCGGTAGTAGTTCTCGTCGAGCTTCGTCCAGGTGGAGGCGCCGGCAAGACTCAGCCCGGCGAGCATGAGGATCGGCTGTCCCGGGCTGTTGCGGACCGTCACCACGCAGTTGTTGCCGTTGCTGCTGTTGTAGGTCAGGTAGACCGTGCCGCCGAGGTTGAGGTCGCGGTGGTCGATGACGGTGTAGCCCGAACCGCAGACGCCGTTGTAGCCGGCGGCCTGCGCAGCCGTCGGCACTGCAGTGGCGGCGGCGCCCGCCACCAGGGCCAGGGTGCCGAGACGGGCAGCGGCTCGCTTCATCGACATGTGCATCGGGTTCACTCCATCCTGCGGGGCTCGTGACGCCCGGTCCTGGCCGTGTCCTGCCGGTCCCACCGGTTCCGAACGGGGGCGTGCCAGGGCAACGGGGGAGGCACGCGGTGCGTACGGGGCGGGGCGGCGCTTCCGGGCCGGTCGTGGTGAGCAGACTGGCAAAAGCCCGTATCGCCGGGGTAGCGCGGCCGCCGAACGCCACCGGTGCCGCGCGCCGATGCCCCAGCTTCGCCCTGCTGCGCCCCTTCGCCCGGCGCAGCTGCGCCCCCGCCGGTCTGCAACCCGCGCGTGCGGGCACGGGCGCGGTGTGTGCCCGGGCGGCGGCGCGACTCCGGTCCCGCTACCGGGACGATACGGAGGCCGACGATCATGGCGCGCATCGCGTCCGACCCTGATGGAAGGCTGATTGCATGCGCACGATCGCACGACGGATGGCGGTGGCCGCAGCGGCGCTGCTTGCGGTGGCCGGCGGCATCACGTTCTCGACGGCCACCCCGGCGATGGCGGGCGGTTGGGGGTGTTCGGGCACCGAGGTGAGCGACTCCCCGTTCGCGGTGAAGGCCTACGGCGGCCAGGTGCTGAGCCACGTGCACCTGTTCTGGGACAGCTCGACGGGCCGCAACTGTGCGGTCAACGTCAAGGCCGGAAGCCTGTACGGAACCGCGGGCTTCATCTCGATCCGGCTGATCGAGTGCCGCGAGGACACTCCCGGCGGCAGCTCCGACTGCACCAGTATCGAGAACCGGCCCGACGGAAGCGACAACTACCGTTACTACGCCGGTCCGGTGAGCGTTCCGGGCTCCGGCCACTGCATCTGGGTCGAGGGCATCACCTCGGGCCCCAGCGCGATCGGCTACTACACCAGCCCGACCTTCCACTGCTGACCGGAGCGCCCGCCCCCTCGGTGCGGCAGTCCGTGCACGGGACGTCAGCCGCATCTGCACCGTGCGAGTTGTAGCCGCAGCCGTCGTTGACGCACCACGACCTCGCCGGACCGATGTCCCCGGCCGCCGGTCTGCGGCGGCCGGCTGTCCGTCCGGGCCCCAACCGCTCAACGCGGAGCACTGCTGGGGGCGGTGTCACCGGTGCGAGCAGCCCCGCCAGGGCTCGGGCCGGACGGATCGGATGGCCGGGGCGCATCCACCCGATCAGCGAGCGCATGGCTGGGCCCGGTCGTGGGCGGGCGGCGCCGTTTGAGGGCGCCGTTACTCCGATCGCACTGGCCAGCGCGTGCCCGGGGTCTTGACGACACGGTCGCCGATGTCGAGTGCCTGGTACGTCCGGCCGTCCACCTGCACGGCGAGCTCACGCCCCTGGTCGGTGCGGATCCGCATCATGCAGCGGGTTGTCGTGCCGTAGGTACCGGTCGAACTGCTCACCCACCGCTCGGTGACCTCCCCGGTGTAGGCATCGTCGACCACGTTCGCCCGTTGCGCGGCGATGATCACCAGGATCAGGGCGAGCGGGCCGAGGGAGAGGATCAGGAAAACGGTGCTCGACATGTGCGCCCCCCGCATCGACGACGGCACAGGCCATCCACGGCAGGGTACCGCTCTTGACGGAACCAGCCCAGAAGGCATACCCAGAGCGTGAGTTGGGGCCCGCTGCGGGTATGGGTGCGCGCGGCCCTGGTCCACAACGACAGCCGGCCTCCTGCCCGCCCACTTCCTACCGCAGGACCGGGACCGGTGGCGGGCGGCTGCCATCCCAGCGACGTGACGGCATCCTAACGAGCTGGTGTGTGATTGCGGCGGGGATTGCGCCGGCCTGGGCCGGGGCTCGGTCCAGGCGGTGGCGGTGCGGTCGGAGACCAGGCCGGCGATGGCGAGGTAGGTGTCCGGGAGGGTGTCGCGGCGGTGGGTCCAGCGGGTCAGGCCTTTCCAGCGCTTGTGGTCGGCGAGGGCGTGCTCGACCAGGATGCGCTGGGAGGAGTGGTGGTGGCGGGCCCGCTCGCGGGCCTCGTGGACTTCCGGTGGGCAGCTCTTGTTCGCCTTCCGCGGCGGGGTGATGGCCTGGCCGGGGTGATCCCG